>JBGOST010000010.1:0-13625 GCA_041476125.1 Usitatibacter sp.
CGACACTTCGTCCAGCTTGATGATGAGATCCCCCGCCTGGATGCCGGCGCGGTAGGCCGGCGTGTCCTCGATGGGGGCGACGACCTTCACGAAACCGTCTTCGGCGCCCACTTCGATGCCGAGGCCGCCGAATTCACCATGGGTGCCGACCTGCAAGTCGCGGTAGGCGTCCTGGTCGAGAAAGGCCGAATGCGGGTCCAGGCCCGTGAGCATTCCGTTGATCGCTTCCTTGAGCAGCTTGCGGTCCTCGACGGGCTCGACGTAGTCGGTCTTGATGCGCCCGAAGACCTCGCTGAACAGGCGCAGGTCGTCCACCGGCAGCATCATCGCCGAGGTCTGGCGATCCGCCACCGCGGAGAAATGAAGGCTCGCGGCGATGCCCAGCGCGGCGCCGAGCGCCACGAGGCCAACCTGCTGGAACTTCTTGAACATGCGTTGATTCCTCGAAGGATTCAGGGTGCTACCCACCTTAACGGATCAAACGGTTTTCCGTCGCGGCGCAGTTCAAAGTATAGACCCGATTCCGCGTCACCGCCCGAGACTCCTACGTGTGCAACAGGGTCTCCGCCGCGGACCTTTTCCCCTACTTGCCGCAGCAGTCCCTCATTGTTGGCGTACAGGCTCATGTAGCCGGTTCCATGGTCGAGAATCAAGAGGTTACCGAAGCCCCTCAGCCAGTCGGCGTAGACCACGCGACCGTCGGCGACGGCGTGCACGGTTTCACCTGAAACAGAGCGGATGAACAATCCCTTCCAGGTCCCTCCGGTTTCCTCGCGCGGGGCGCCGAATCGGTTCATGAGGTCGCCGCGCACCGGCAGGCGCATGCGCCCTTTCAGCGTCGCGAAAGGCTTCGCCGCTGAAGAGGCGTCGGCGACCTCGTCCACCGGACGGCCCTTCGCCCGTCCTGCCTCGGAAGGCGTGGCGGCCAGCGCCCGCACGATCTCCTCGACCAGCCGCGTGAGGCGCGCCTCGTCGCGCTTGAGGCGCCCGATCTCGCGGCGGCTCTTGGCGATGTCGCCGGCCAGCCGCGCCACCACCGCCGCTCGCGCGGCGCGCTCCTTCTCGAGCCTGCGCGCCTCGCGCGCGAGCGCCGACTCGTTCTCGCCCAATTCGTCCTTGCGCGCCACCGCATCGCGCTCGAGGAGGGCCAACTCGTCGGCCTTGTGGCGCAGCTCGACGATGAGCTCGGAGCGCGCGCGCTGGATGTAGCCGTAGTAGGCGATGTGGCGCGCAACCTGGGCGGGGTCGCGGCCCTCGAGGATCAGGCGCATCCGGTCGGGAGCGCCCTGGCGGTACTGCAGGCGCAGGAGCTGCCCGGCGAGGGCCTCCTGCTCGCTCACGCCGGCGCGAATCTCACGCTCGCGTTGCAGGATCGCCGCCAGCTCGCTCTCGAGGGTGCGCCGGCGCTGCGTGAGCTCGAAGGCGGAGCGGTACGCCTCGCTCACCGCCTTGCCGCTGGCGCGCAACTCTTCGGCGGCTTCCCCGCGCGATTCCTCCGCCGCGGAGAGGTCGGCCTGGAGCTTTTCGATGCGTGCGCGCAATTCGCGCAGCTCCTGCCGGCTTGCCGCCGGATCGTTCGCCGCTTCAGCGCAGGGAAGCGCGAGCGACGAAACAGCCAGCGCAAGGCAAGCAAGAACCCTGGGAACCGCCGATGACCGCCGATTCCGCGCCGATTCCCGCCGATGAGCCCGAATCAGGGTGCCCGCCGCTATTTCGCCTTGCCCTGGCTTGCCACTCCATGCATCGCCTTGGCGACCGCCTCGGGGTCCCCGAGGTAATAGCGCCGGATCGCCTTGAGCGAGTCGTCGAGCTCGTACACCATCGGGATGCCGGTGGGGACGTTCTCGTTCACGATGGCGGCATCCGACATCGCGTCGAAATACTTGATGAGGGCCCGCAGGCTGTTGCCGTGGGCGGAAACCAGCACTCTCTGTCCTGCGGCCACGCGGGGGGCGATGCGCTCCTGCCAGCACGGCACGACGCGCGCGACCGTGTCCTTGAGGCACTCCGAGCGCGGAATCTCGCCGGGCTTGAGCGCGGCGTAGCGCCGGTCGCGAGAAGCGTCGCGCTCATCGCCCGGCTCGAGCGCCGGAGGCGGGATGTCGTAGCTGCGGCGCCAGAGCAGGACTTGCTCCTCGCCGAACTTCGCCGCCGTCTCGGCCTTGTTGAGGCCTTGCAGCGCCCCGTAGTGGCGCTCGTTCAGGCGCCAGTCCTTCTCGACGGCAAGCCAGAGGCGATCCATCTCCTCGAGCGCCAGGTTGAGCGTGCGGATGGCGCGCTTAAGGACCGAGGTGAAGGTGAAATCGAAATCGAATCCCTCGGCGGCGAGAAGGCGGCCGGCGGCGCGCGCTTCCTCGACGCCCTTGGGCGTGAGGTCGACGTCCTTCCACCCGGTGAAGCGGTTTTCCTTGTTCCATACGCTCTCGCCATGGCGCAGGAGCACGATCTTCTTCATGCGCGGAGTTTAGCAAACGGGCTTCGTCTAGAATCACCGCCTTGTCCGCGCTCGCGCAAGCCCGTTCCCCCCGCGACGAGTTCGTCGCCGGCGCCGTCGAGGCGCTGCCGACGCTCCTCGGCGCGGTTCCCTTCGGTTTCGTCGCCGGCGTGGCGGCGATCTCCGCGGGACTCTCGCCGCTCGAGGGCGTCGCGCTCTCGGTGCTGTCCTTCTCGGGCATCGCGCAGCTCATCGTCTGCCAGCTCGTGGCGGCGCAATCGCCCGCCATCGTCGCGATCGCCGCCGCTTTCGTGGTGAGCCTGCGGCTCATGATGTACAGCGCCGCGGTGGCCCCGCACCTCGCGCACCTCGACCGCGGTTGGCGCGTCCTGCTCTCCTTCCTGCTCACCGACCAGGCCTTCGCCACCACGGTGCACCACTTCAGCGAGCCCGGCGATTCCCGCAACCGCCATTGGCACGTGCTCGGCCTTTCGCTAACGCTCTATGTCACGTGGCAGGTCGCCGTGGTGGTCGGCATCGTGCTGGGCGCCCGGATCCCCGCGACCTGGTCGCTCGATTTCGCCGTGGTGCTCACCTTCATCGCGCTCCTCGTGCCCACGGTGCGCACGCGCGCCGACCTCGCCGCGGCGACGATCGCGGCCGCGGTGGCGCTTTACGCGGCGGGATTGCCATACCGGCTCTCGCTCATGGTCGCCTCCCTCGCCGGCATCGCCGTCGGCATGGCGATCGAGGTAACGCACCGGCGCCGATGAAGATCTGGCTCATCATCGCCGCGGTGTCGGCGAGCACTTTCCTGCTGCGCGCCTCGTTCATCGTGTTCGCCGACCCGCAGCGCTTCCCGCACGCCTTCCGCCAGGCGCTCAAGTTCGTGCCGCCCGCGGTGCTCGCCGCGATCGTCGCACCCGGGCTGCTCATGCCGGCGGGCACGCTCGACTTCACGCTCGCCAACCCCCGCTGGATCGCGGGGCTCGTGGCGCTCGGCGTGGCGGGGCGCACGCGCAATCCCCTCGCCACCATCGCGGTCGGCATGCCCGCACTTTGGCTGTTGCAGTGGGCGATAGGGTAAAATTGCCCCTTTTTGCGGCGCGGAATGCGCCCTCGAGGAACCCCGCCGGTGGGCGAATTCATCCTGAACAACATCGCGCTCGTCGCGCTCTTCGTGGCGAGCGGCATCATGCTGGTGTGGCCGGAGCTCTCGAGCCTCGCTTCGGGCGGCACGCAGATCGGCACGCTCGAGGCCACGCGCCTCATGAACCAGGGCGCGACACTGGTGCTCGACGTGCGCGAGGCGCCCGAATTCGCCACCGGCCACTTGCCGAAGGCGCGGCACATTCCGATGCAGGAGCTGTCCAAACGGATCGATGAGATCGGCAAATACAAGGACAAGCCGGTGATCGTTACCTGCCGCACCGGCGCGCGCGCGGGCTCGGCGTCGCGCTTTCTCAGGCGCGCCGGCTTCACGGCGGTGTACCAACTGAAGGGCGGGCTCGCCGCGTGGCAGCAGGCGAGCCTCCCGGTGGAGAAGTGAGGCGATGGCGAAAGTCGTGATGTACGCCACGGGCGTGTGCCCGTTCTGCCTGATGGCCGAAAGGCTCCTCAAGTCGAAGGGCGTGGCCGAGATCGAGAAGATCCGCGTCGACCTCGAGCCGCAGCGCCGCCAGGAGATGATGGAGCGCACCGGCCGGCGCACCGTTCCCCAGATCTACGTCGGCGAGCGGCACGTCGGCGGCTTCGACGACCTCGCCGCGCTCGACCGCGAGGGCGGCCTCGACCCTCTCCTCGCCGCGTCCTGACCCGTTTCCCATCGCATCCCCCACGAAGGAAGTTTCATGAGCGAAGCGCAAAACGACCAACCCACGTTCTCGATCGAGAAGGTCTATGTGAAGGACCTCTCGCTGGAGATTCCCAACGCGCCCCAGGTGTTCCTCGAGCGCGAGGCGCCCAGCGTCGACATCCAGCTGCACCACAATTCGACCGGCGTCGAGGACGGAGTGTTCGAAACGGTCCTCACCGTCACGGTGACGGCGAAGGTGAAGGAAAAGACGCTCTTCCTCGTCGAGGCGGCGCAGGCCGGCATCTTCGTCGCGCGCAACATCCCCGCGGCCGAGCTCGAGGCGGTGCTCGCCATCGCCTGCCCCAACATCCTCTTCCCTTACGTGCGCGAGACGATCTCGGACGTCGTGGTGCGCGCGGGATTCCCGCCGGTGATCCTGAGCCCCGTGAATTTCGAGGCGATCTACCAGCAGCAGCGCGATCCGCAGGCCGCGGCGGCGGCCGCCAGCCCCCCGGTGCAGATCATCACGCCGACGATTTCGCATTGAGCGCGTGAAGCCCGGCGCCGCCCTCGCCGCAACGCTCGCCTTCGCCGCCTGCGGCGCCTGCGCTGCGGAGTTCCGCTCGCTCGGCGAGCGCTCCGCGGTTCTCTACGACGCGCCTTCGGTCAAGGCCGACCGCCTCTTCATCGCGAGCCGCTACTACCCCTTCGAAGTCCTGGTGAAGCTCGACCACTGGACCAAGGTCCGCGACGCCAACGGCGAGGTCGCGTGGATCGAGAACAAGTCGCTGGGCGATCGCCAGACGGTGATGGTCACCGTTCCCCTCGCCGACGTGCGCGCCGCGCCCAACACGCAGTCCGCGCTCGTGTTCGAGGCGTACAAGCAGGTCCTGCTCGAAGTGGTCGAGCCCCCGGCGGAAGGCTGGGTGAAGGTGCGCCACCGCGACGGCCAGCAGGGGTTCATCCGGATCGCGCACGTCTGGGGCGCATGACGTGGCCGCGGCCGGCCGCCCCTAGCGCATGAAAATCGCCATCCTCGGCGCGGGCGCCTGGGGATCGGCGCTCGCGATTTCCTTTTCGCCGCGGCACGAGGTCACGCTGTGGAGCCGCTCGCGCGAGGATTGCGAGAGCCTCGCGCGCACGCGCTTGAGCCGCTATCTCCCCGAGGTCGCGCTCCCCGAGGCGGTGCGCATCGATCCGGACCTGGGCCACGCCCTCGGCGAGGCCCAGATCGTGATCATCGCGACCGCCACCTCGGGCCTGCGCGAGACCGCGCTCGCGGTGGCGTCGATCGATCCTTCGCCCGCGCTTCTCTGGGCGTGCAAGGGCTTCGAATCGAACACTCGGCGGTTGCCGCACCAGATCGTGGCCGACGCGCTTCCCGCGGCGCGGCGCGTGGGCGCCCTCTCGGGACCGAGCTTCGCCCTCGAGGTGGCGCGCGGACTGCCGACCGCCGTCGTGCTCGCCTCGAGCGACACGCAATTCGCGCAGTCCACCGCGGCCGCGCTTAACAGCGCGCGGCTGCGAATCTATTCGAGCGACGACGTGATCGGCGTGGAGCTCGGAGGGGCGTTGAAGAACGTGATCGCCATCGCCGCCGGCATCTCCGATGGCCTTGAGCTCGGGCGCAACGCGCGCGCCGCGCTCGTCACCCGCGGCCTCGCCGAGATCTCGCGCCTCGGAGTGGCGATGGGCGGGCAACCCGAGACCTTCAACGGCCTCACCGGCCTGGGCGATCTCGTGCTCACCTGCACCGGGGACCTGTCGCGCAATCGCGAAGTGGGCGTGCGCCTGGCGCGCGGCGCGTCGCTCGCCACGGCGCTCGAAGAGCTCGGCCACGTCGCCGAGGGCGTGCACTCGGCGCGCGCCGCCTCGCATCACGCACGGTCATGCGGCGTGGAAATGCCGATCACCGAGGCGGTGTGCGCCGTGCTCTTCGAAGGCCGGCCCGCGCCCGACGCGGTGAAGCAGCTGCTTACGCGCGATCCTCGGCCGGAGTGAAGAAGAAGACTCCGGCAAGGAAGGAGAAGTAGATCGCGTTGGCGGGAATGTGGAAGTTGAAGTCGAAGACGCCGTGCAGCATGACCGCGAACATCCCGAGGCCGGCGGATATCTGCAGGAATCCGAGGCTGCGCGAGCGGCGCGAGCGCGCGAGCTCCCTCCAGCGCGCCATGTAGGCGAGTGCCAGCAACAGGATGGCGGCCACGCCCGCCACGCCCAGCTCGAGAAACGCTTCCGCATAGTCGTTGTGGGCGTGGTCGACGAAGCCGGTGAGCCGGTCGGACTGATAGCGCCGGAAGACGTCCGCGAATGTCCCCAGCCCGCTGCCGAAAGGGAGGAAGTCGAGCGCGGCACGCAACGTTGCCTTGGCGAGCTCGGCGCGACCGCCGTAGGCGAGCGAGATCTCGTCCGGACCGAAACGCTCGATCACCGAGCTGAGCCCCACGTAGCTGCCGAGAAGCAGGGCGGAGGCGGCCACCACGACGAGAAGCGCCTTCGCCTGCGTGGAGCCGGCGTTCCACACCAGAGCCGCGCTCGCCAACGCGAGCGCGATGAGACCGCAGGCGATGCCGGCGCGTGAGCGCGTGAGGAGGAGCGCGAGGACGAGGAAGACGATGAGGACCGAGAATAGGATCCGCACCGCCAATCGCAGGTCGGCGTTGCGCGGATGTTCGCGCAACTTTTCGCCGCGGCGGATCACCGGCAGCACTTCCAGCGCCCAGCGCGCGAGCAGCATCGGCAGGGCCATCGCCATCAGGGCGGCGAAGTGGTTTTTGTTCACGTAGGTCCCGGTCGCCGATCCCCCACCGTATCGATTTCCGAGATGGACGATCGATTCGGGTCCCGCGCCCACCTGCACGATTCCGAGCAGCGCCTCGCAAACCGCGACCGCGAGGAATATCGCGATGAGGCGGCGTATCTGCGAGCGATCGAGGGTCTGCACGGCGAGGAAGATCGCCACGCACGGCAGCAGCACGAGCCAGGCGTATTCGGTCGCGACCGCGTGCAGAGTGATCGGCCGCATTCCCGAGGACGGCGTTTCCGCCAGCTCGAGGGCCCGCGCGTAAGGCTCGTGTCCGGGCAGCATCGACCACCACGACATCGGCAACGGCAGCAGCTGCGCGAGCGGAGCGATGACGAGGATCCCGATGCCCCACAACAGGGGGGACGGCAGGCGCCTGCGCACTTCGCCCAGCCCTTGCGACCACGCGAGCGCGGCCAGCATCAGCAACGCGGCAGCCTCGAGGACCATCAACGGCATCGGCCGGTTGCCGCCACGAATGAGGGGAGCGAACGCAAGCATGAAGCACGCGATGAAAAACAGGACGGGGCCCTGGGGCCCCGTCGTGGCATGCGGCAGGTGGCGACTCCCGCTTGGGGTCAATTCGGGCTGACGGGCTGCTTTTCGCGCAGGGATTGGATCACACCCACGCCCACCAATCCGCCGCCCAGCGCGGGCAACACCGCGGAGTAGGCCGCCAGCGATCCCGCGGCGGCCGCGGCGGCCGCGCCCGCGGGCTCGGCGAGGATCGACTGCGCCTGGACGATCAATGCGGCGCATGGCTTGCCGTCGTCGACCTCGAAGCGCTGGTTCTCCTTCAACTTCACCTCGCAGCCGTTGTCGAAGACGACGCTCACCTCGGAACGCGAGGTCGTGATGACGCGCGTGCCCTTCGTGAGACGCAGCGCTTCGCCCCCGGAAGCGAGGCCCGACTCCTTGCTCACCAGCACGTTGCCGTTGACGTCCTTGAGCTGCGCGATGCCCTGGCGCGCCTCCTGTGCGAAGGCACAAGGCGCGGCGAGGATGAAGGCGAGCGCCGCAAGCGCGCCCCTGCTGGAAGTCAAAGCCTTCTTCATCGCAACCTCCTTCGTCTTGCTCATGGTATTTCGCCTATCCCCCGCGACGCAACACGAGGTCATCGAACCAGAGAGTCCCCGCAAGGTAGGTGACGCCCTCGTCCGCCCCCACGGGCTCGAGTTGCAGGACCTGGCCCGCGCAGTCCGCCGCGATGGTCACCTCGAACGCGAAGCGCCGCCATTCGCTGGAGCCGATGAAGCGCTCGGAAGCGGCGGCGGGCGCCCCGGGCTTGTCCGCATTCACGCAGCGAATCGTCCATCGCGCCCCACGTCCGGCCTTCACCCCTTCAGGACGCACCATGCCACTCAGCACATAGTGCCCCGGCGACAGCGCGAGGAACTGCGCAATCGGAAAACCCGCCTGCCGCTTGCCGGTGTAGCTCACGCGCAAGGCTTTCCTCCCAACCGAGCCCAATTTGGCGACCAAGTCAACCGTATGGCCCGCGTCGCGCTCGACTCGCTTCGTGGGCCTCCAGTCGAATCCGATGTCGCTCGGCGTATATTCGAAGCTCCCGTTGAACACGAAGCCCACGTCCGCGAGCCGCTCGCGTGCGAGAGTGTTCAACCACAGCTGATAGGCCTCCTCCCAGCGTCCAGTCAGCCGCAGGCGCTCTACAAGGCATGCCGTCTCCGGCGCCGCAACTTTTCCCGAGGCGATCCTCTTGAGAACCAACGGCGTGAGCAGCAACGCATCGACGCCGCGGTTGCAGGAAGCGAGCACGAAGGGGCCGATCCAGGCTTCCCCACGGGCGACCACCGCATCCCACGCCCGCGCGTGCTCGTTGGAGGCGAGGATGCCGGCAAGGATCGGGAAGATCCGCTCGCGAGTTTCCGGATAGGTCCCGGCGAGGCGGCCCAGCAACTCCAGGCCCTCGGAAACGTTGCCGGTGCGCAGGTGGAACTCCGCGGTCGTGCCGAGGACCTCGCGATCGTGGGGGGCGAGCTGGTAGGCCAGCTCGTAAGCTCCCGCGGCGCGCTTCGCGTCGGACTCGCGTTCGTATTCGCGCGCGAGCATGAGGAGGGCGGCGACTTGCGCGGGGTTTTCCCGGATCAGGCCGAAGAGGTTCTCGCGTTCCGAGGCGCCGAAGCTCGAGACCCCGGGCAGGCGCGGCCGCCCGGTATCCGCGTACAGCACGGCGTTGACGTGGATGATCCGCCAAAGCAGCAGCAACGAGATCACGACGATCCCGAATCGCGAAAGCGCGGCGGCCGGCACGGCTAGCGCGCGTCCGGGAAGAGCGACAGCCGCGTGATCTTCGGCATTCCGTCGCGCAGCGCGATGTCCATCTCGACTTCGACGCGGCGCTCCAGCATGCCCGGCGTGTCGAAGTACTCCGCCACGACCGTTGCTTCGCCCTTCGCCTGCGCCGATTGCGCCGCGGTCTGCCAGGCGAGGTTGTCGACGCGCAGCTTGCGTTGCCGCGTGGCGCGGAAGAAATCGTAGTACGCCTGGCGGGTGCGCGCCGTCTGCCAGAAGCTCGCGTCCCCGGAATCGAGCAGGCTCATGATCTTGTCGGTCTCGCCGGCCTCGTAGTATCCGACGAGGCGCGCCACCAGGATCTCGATGTCCTGCGCGCTCACCGCAGGTGCGGGCGCTTTTGGCGCCTGCGGAGCCTGGGCGATCAGGGTCGTTTTCGCCTTCGCGGGCGGCTCGATGGCTGGGGGCTCGACGATTTCCCGTTGCACGGGCGCACGCGCGGGAACCTCGACGGCGGCGGCCGCGGTCGGGCGCGGGGCAACGCGGACGACGGGCGCCTCGACGACAGGATCGCTTTCCCAGGCGCGCCACAACGGATCGAGGAGCGAGAATCCGCCGGCACGCTTGGAATCGAGCTGCGCCTCACGGGGAGTCCCGGCCTCGGCGCCGAGGTAGCGTGGGTGCTCGGCGTTTGCGACTCGCTCGCTAGCGCGCCGCGCCGAGAAGGCGCCCTGCAGGACCGAATATTCGTTCGAAGTGCCGCCGATCCAGCTCTCGAGGACCAGCAAGGTCGCGACCACCGCCACGAGGACCACCGTCGCCTTCGCGAGCCACACGCGCGTGGCGCCGCGGCGATGCTTGCGGCCGCGTTCGCTCTCGCGAGGGGGCTCAGGCACATGGGGCGGATGAGTCGACGCGGCGGCGAGCCGCTGCAGGCTCGCGTCGTATTCGCGGCGCTGCGCCGCATCGGAAAGCACGGCATAGGCCTGATTGACCCGTTGCGCGCTCCCGGTGGGCCACGGCTCGGCCGTCGCGTCATGGCGGTCGGGATGGATGAGCGCCATCATCAGGTGGTAGTGCTCCTTGATGGCGTCGCGCCTCGCCCCGGAAGCGGCGCACAGCACCTGGTAGTGCGTGGCCCCGTCCCAGAAGCAAACCTGGCGAATGAATGCGAGTCCCGCCGTGCGCACCTCTTCACGATCGCTCGCAGGCAGGTCGCGCTGAAGGCTGCGAGGAAAACGGCCCTGCGCGAAGCGCAGGACCAGCGTGCCGTCGGGGAGGGGCTCCCTACCGCGCAGGAAGCGCGGGCGCCAGTGCGACGGATCCCTCAAGAAGGCCCGTAGTTGCGAAGCAACCGAGCTGGGGCCGTTTCCCGGGGCCTCGCGCATGGATCACGCCCTGGCGGCTTGCTTGCTTCCTATGCGGGGCTGCTGGGCGTACTGGTAGTAGTACGAGTTGTAGCCGTACAGGTCGTGGTAGGCGTCGATCTTGGTGAGGATCACCCCGATCGGATGCACGCCCACCTGGTGCAGGCGCTTCAAGGCCGCCTTGGCGTGCCCCTTGCGCGTGCGTCCCGATTCGATCACGAACACGGCGTTGTCGACCTGGTTGCTCAGGACGATCGAATCTGCGATGCCGAGCACCGGCGGACCGTCTACGATCACGTGCGCGAAGTGCTCTTCGCACTGCGACAGCACCGAGAGCAGCTTCATGCTCGAGAGCAGCTCCACCGGGTTGGGCGGCAGCGGGCCCGTGGTCATCACGAAGAGGTTCGGAACTTCGGTCCTGTGGATCACCGAGAGCGGGCGGATCTCGCTCGAGAGGCAGTTCGAAAGTCCGCGCGCGTTGTCGATGCGCAGCAACTTGTGCAGGACCGGGTTGCGCAGGTCGGCGTCGATCAGGAGGACCGGCTTGCCCATCTGCGCGAAGTTGATGGCGAGCGCGAGGGCGGTGGTGCTCTTGCCTTCGCTCTTCGAGCTGCTGGTGACCACCAATCGGCGCGGCGCGCCGTTGGCGGTGGAGAACTGCAGCGCGCTTCGCACCGAGCGATACGCTTCGGCGAAAGCGGAGGTTGGATCCAGGTGCGGCCCCAACCCGAGGCGTTCCTTGCCGGGCTCGGCCCTGAGCTTCGGCACCACGCCCAGCACCGGCGTGCCGGTCTCGCGCTCGACTTCATCGGCGAAGCGGATCGAGTCGTCGAGGTGCTCGAGCACCCACGCCACGAAGAGGCCGATCACGAGGCCGATGGCGAGCCCGGTCGTGACGTTGCGCGCCAGGTCGGGCTTGAAGGGGTAGAGCGGAACCTGCGCCTTGTCGACCACGGAGATGTTGTTGATGCCGATGCCGCCGGCCACTCCGATCTCCTTCAGGCGCTGCAGCAGGCCGTCATAGAGCGTGCGGTTGGTATCGACCTCGCGCTTGAGGATTCCGTAGCGGATGCTGCGGCCCTGGAGGTCGAGCAGCTGTTGCTTGGCGCCGGTGAGGCGTTCCTTCAGCATCGTTTCCTGCGAGCGCGCGGTGCGGTATGTGGAGAGCGCGGTCTTGCGCACGTCCTGGTATTCCTCGCGCAGCTGCTTGTCGACTTCGGCGATCTGCCCCTGGAGCTGCTGCATCTTCGGGAACGCCGGCTTGTAGACCTTGAGGTTCTCCTGGTATTCGGCCTCGAGCTTGGCCTTCCTATCCTTGAGTCCGAGGATGTTGCTGTTTTCCCGGACCGGGGCGAGCGCATCGGGATTCTCAAGCGCCTGCTTGTACACCGCCTCGGCACGGATGCGTTCCTGCTCGACCTTCGTGACGGCGGAGTTGAATTCCTGGAGATTCTGGCTGGAGATGCTCTGCTGCTTCTCGTCCGTGTTGAAGATCTCGAGGTCGCGCGAGTACGCCACCAGCTCGCGTTCCGAGTCCTCGAGCTTGGCCTTGGTCTGCTGCAGCTTTTCCTCGAGGAAGGTCTTGGCGTACGACGAGGCCTCGAAGCGCCGCTCGAGGTTGATGTTGATGAACGACTGCGCGAGGGTGTTGACGGCCTTGGCGGCGAAGAACGGATCGGTGCTGTCGAAGTGCAGGCGCACCAGGCGCGAGCGGCGCACCGGCTCCACCGGGATCGAGCTCTGGAAAGCCCCCACGAGCGAGGTGTCGTCGCGGATCGCCGGATCGATGGCGACCGGGATCGGGCCCTTCACCATGCGGTGGAAGAGATCCTCGAGGATCGAGCCGGGCGATTGCGCTTCCTCGCCGGGCATCCCCTTGGGCTGCTCCTGCGAGGCCGTGGCGGAAGGCAGCGCCTTCCTCAGGCCGATGTCCTCGACGGTGCGTTCGGCGAGCGTGCGGCTCTTCAGCAGCTCGTAGTTGGTCTGGTAGAAGTCCGAGCCGTCGTCGCTCGTGTCGACCGGCGTCACTTCCTTGAAATCGAACACGCGCGGCTGGAATTTCTCGATCTGGATCGTCGTCGAGGCGCGATAGACCGGAGGCGCGAGGTAAGTGCGCACCACGGAGAACAGTGCGAACACCGCGAAGATGATGAGGATGGTCCACTTGCGCTTGAGGAAAATGCGCATGAGGTCGCGCAGGTTGAAGCTCTGCTCGAACCTCTCGGCCGCCGAAAGGTTCGCGGCCATCTCTGCCGCGTACGAATAGCCCCCCGCCAACGCCAGCGCGGTGCCCCGGCCCGCAACGGCGCCGGGGATGACGTGGTGTTGGGGGTTGTCGCTCATCGCAGAGGCGAGAACGGGTTCACCGCGTCGATCACGTCGCGGAACACGGAGTCCTTGAGGAGCGTGCGGGCGCGCGAGCGGTTGACGACGATGAGATCGTCATTGACCACCGTCGGGTCCTCGAGCTCTCCGCGGCGGATCTTCTCGACGTCGAACTGCTGCGCGACGCGCTTGCCGCTCGCATCGGCGCGGAACAGCATCACTTCCGACATGTCGCTCAGGTTCGCCTGGCCGCCGGCGATCGCGAGCGTGCGCAGCAACGTGGTCTGGCCGCGCAACGGGTAGATCCCGGGCTTGTTCACCGCGCCCTCGATGGTGACGCGCTGGTTGGTGTATTCCTTGATGAAGAGGCTCACCTGCGGGTTCTGCAGGTAGTTGTCGCCCAATTTCCTCGCGATCGACGCCTCGGCCTCCTGCGCGGTGAGCCCGCCGACCTCAATGCTCCCGACGAGAGGCAGCGAAATGACGCCAAGCGTGTTCACGCGCACGATGCGCGAGAGCTGGTCGACGCCGAAAACCTGGATCTCGAGAAGATCCTCCACGCCGATGCGATAGTCGCTCATCGGGAGGCGAAGGGGGGCGGCCATCGGTGCTGCCGCCACACGCGTGGCGCCGGCATTCAAGGCATCG
>JBGOST010000011.1:0-13408 GCA_041476125.1 Usitatibacter sp.
GACCGCCGGCGCGGCCGCTCCCAAGGGCCACGTGCTGGCGCTTGCCTGGGCGGCGCTCACCGAGGACAACGCCGTGGCGCGCGCCGGGTTCGCGATGAACCGCGCGCGCGACCGCGCGCAATTCGTCGCGGCGCTGCGCGACTTCCACGCGCCGCAGCAGAACGTGGTGTTCGCCGATCGCGAAGGGCACATCGATTTCATCGCCCCCGCGCTGGTGCCGGTGCGCCGCGCCGACAACGAGGCAATGGGGCGCGTTCCGGTGCCGGGGTGGGACGCGAAGTACGACTGGCAGGGCTTCATCCCTTTCGGAGAGCTGCCGGCGATTCACGATCCGGCGAGCGGCCGCATCGTCACCGCCAACAACAAGATCACCCCTCCCGGCTACAAGCCCTTCATCTCGGTGGACTGGTTCCCGCCGTATCGCGCCGATCGCATCGAGGAGCTGCTCGCCGCCAGGCCGAAGCACTCGATCGACTCGTTCGCGCGCATGCAGGCCGACTCCATGTCGCGGCTGGCGCGCGAGCTTCTTCCCGCGGCGCTTGCGGCCAAGCCGGCATCGGATGCGGGGAAGAGCGCCCAGGCCCTGCTGCGGGGCTGGAAGGGCGAGATGGCCACGGGCCTTGCGGCGCCACTCGTGTTCGCGGCGTGGTATCGCGAGCTCACGCGCCTGGTCTATGCCGACGAACTGGGCGACCTTTTCAACGACGCGTGGGAAATCCGCGCCGCGTTCATGATCAGCGTAATGAAGGCCGAGCGCGGCTACGAGCGTTGGTGCGACGACGTCCGCACTCCCACCCGCGAGACCTGCGCGATGCTCGCCGCGCGCGCCTTCGATCTCGCCGCGGCGAACCTCGAAAAACGCTATGGCGCAGCGCCGGACTGGCGATGGGGGACGGCGCACCCGGCCGCGGGCGACCATCGGCCCTTCGGGTTCGTGCCGTCCCTGGCGCGGTTCTTCAACGTCTCGCCGGAAACGGCGGGCGACGCGTATGCGATCAATGTCGGCGCCTACACCATGCGCGACGAGCAGCGTCCGTACGCCAACCGCCATGCGCCGAGCCTGCGCGCGATCTACGATCTTGCCGACCTCGATCGCTCGCGCTTCATCCATTCCACGGGGCAGTCCGGCAACGTGCTCTCGCCGTGGTACGCGAGCTTCGCGGAGCGCTGGGCGAAGGTCGAATACATCACCATTCCCACGCGGCGCGAATCGATCGCCGCCGCGCACCGCCTTGTCCTCAAACCCTAGGCAGCCAACGCGAAACTCTGTTCGAATACTCGATCCAGTCCGCGCCGAATTGCGCCGCGAGCCGGGGCTCCTCGTAGAAGATGACGCGAAGGTGAAACGCGATCGCCACGATGAGGGCATAGGCGAGGACGAATGGGGAGCCGGTGCAGATGGCGGTACCCGCGAGGATCGTCAGCACGCCGACGTACATCGGGTTGCGCACGTGGCGGTAGAGGCCCACGACGACGAGCTTCGTGGGCGGGTCCCACGGCGCGAGCGTTCCGCGCCCGATCACCAGGAAATCGCGCACGCACAGGATGACGATGCCGATGCCGGCGCCGAGGATCACGACTCCGAGATCGTGGCCTTCCCCGCGCCACGGATCGCCGGCGGCGATGAGCCACGGCAGCACGCCCGCGAAGATTCCCGGCAGGACGGCCACCGCGAGGAGGGCGCGCGCGAGCATGATTCCGCGAAGGTTACTCCTGGGGGCCGCATGATTCGCGAGGAGGTCTGCCATGGCTGAGAAGAACGCGACTGACGATCGCCCGCTGGAAGGCGGCTGCACCTGCCGCGAAGTGCGCTACCGAATGACGAGCCGCCCGATGTTCGTCCACTGCTGCCACTGCCGCTGGTGCCAGCGCGAGACGGGCGCGTCCTTCGCGTTGAACGCGATGATCGAAGCCGATCGCGTCGAGCTGCTGAAGGGCGAGGTCGAAGTCGTGAACACGCCTTCCAACAGCGGCAAGGGCCAGAAGATCTCGCGCTGCCCGAAATGCAACATCGCGTTGTGGAGCAACTACGCCGGAGCGGGTGATGCGGTGCGCTTCGTTCGCGTCGGCACGCTCGACGAGCCCGACCGCTTTCCGCCCGACATCCACATCTTCACCTCGTCGAAGCAGCCATGGGTGGTGCTGCCGCCCGGCGCTCCCTCCGTCGCGGAGTACTACGACCGGGACAAGTACTGGCCCAGGGAGAGCCTCGAGCGGCGCGAGGCCCTGCGGCGCTGAGAAAACCGGGACAGACCCCTATTTCCGCGGAGTTGACTCCGTCAACGGAAATGGGGGTCTGTCCCCGGTTTTCTCGCCGAGCAGCTCGCGCATCAACGCCGACTCCCTCGCGTAAAAGCCCTCGGTGTGGAAGGTCTCGGGAAGCTCGAAGAGCTCGTAGTCGAGGTGGTGGCACACCTCGTGGATCAGCGTGCGCAGGAAGGTGCGGAACTTGACCACCTGCTCGCGCTGCGCCGTTCGCATCCACACCGTGATGCGCACCGCTCCCGCGGTGACTTCGTCCGGCTCGTAGAGCCCCTGCAGCTCGCCCTGCGAATTGCTCGGGCGGCGCTCGAGCACTCTCACCCGCACCCGCGGGGTCGCGAGCTGGCGGTTCAACCCATCGACGAGCGCCTGGCATGCGCGTTCGACCGCGGTTCGCTTGGCCGCCGCGAGGGCGGGCTCGATGGCGGCCGCGAGAGGCATGAGCGAGGCGATGTCGGGAATCGCAATGCGCGTGATGGAATCGCTCTTGCGGTAGACACGCTTGCCCGCCGCGCTGAGCTTGTCGTAGTACGCAAAGGGCATCGCGAGGCTATCCCGGGTTGCGCTGCCACTTCGACATGAGGCGGTCGCGCTGGGCGAGCACCGCGTCGCGGTCGAGGTTGCCTTCCCCTCCCGCCCCCGATTGCCCCGCGGCAGCGCGATAGATCGCCGTGGGTGTTCCCGTGAACGCGAAGCGCGTGCGCCCGGCGAGCTGCTGCCAGAAATCCCAGTCCTCGAAGATCGCGAATGTCTCGTCGAAGCGCGCGCCGTCGGCCACGAGCGAGCGCGCGAAGAGCACGGCGTGGATGGCGAGATAGTTCGACCGGAAGAGCGCTTCACGGTCGTACGGACCGCCGAGGAGACGCTGGAACCGGCCGTCCGCGTCGAGCAGCCGGGTCTGGCTGTAGGCCGCACGGGTGAACGGCTCGCGGGCGATCGCGGCGAGTAGCTGCGCGATGTGGTCGGGCTCGATTTCGTCATCCTCGTCGAGGAGCATCAACCACTCGCCCGCCGCGGCGTCGAGGCCGGCATTGGCCGCCTGGGCGCGATCGAGCCTGCCTTTCCCGGTAACGCGCACCGCAATTCCCGCATGCCCGGTCCTGGCGAGGCCCTTGGCCGCCGCATCGACGAGGACGATCTCGAGGGGGCGGTGCGTCTGCGCCGCCACGCTGTCCAGCGCGCGCGCAAGCTCGGGGCGGCCCATCGTGCGAACGATGACGCTCACGAGGGCGCGGGAAGGGACCTGCGGCATGGGGACGGAAGCGAAATTCGTGAAAGAATTGCGGGCAAGGGGAGGATAAACCAATGAACGTCCTGCGGCGCCGCCTGCTCGGCCCGATGTTCTTAGCGGCCGTGCTGGGGCTCGTGTCCGGATGCGTCGGCACGAACCCGATTCCGGCGCCGGTCACGGGGGGCAAGCCGCGGCTCATGGTCCTCGTCATCATCGACGGGCTGCCGCAGCGCCAGGTCGTGGAGTACTGGGACCAGCTCGCCCCCGACGGCTTCAAGCGCTTCCTCGATCGCGGCGCGTGGTTCACCGACGCCCAGTACGGCTATGCCTACACGGTGACGGCGCCGGGACACGCGACGATTCTCACGGGCGCGTATCCCCACGCGAGCGGCATCATCGGCAACGAATGGCGCAACCCCGTGACGGGCGAAGGGGAGTACTGCACCGGGGACCCCTCGGCCACCTACATCGGGCACAAGACCGCCCGGCTCGCCGGCACGAGCCCGCGCAACCTCAAGGTCGAATCTCTCGGCGACGTGATGAAGCGCGTGGATCCGCGCTCGAAGGTCGTCGCCATCTCGGGAAAGGACCGCGGCGCGATTCTCCCCGCCGGCAAGGCCGGTGTCGCCTACATGTACCAGGCGCAGACCGGCCAGTTCGCCTCGACCACCTACTACATGAAGGCGCACCCGAAGTGGGTGGACGAGTTCAACGCGAAGAAGCCCGCGGACGCGTACTTCAAGATGGAATGGAAGCCGCTGCTCGACGCGGCGGCGTACTCGAGGTCGCTGCCCGACGGGCAGAAGTGGTACGCCAAGGGCGGGCAGTTGCCCAAGATGGTGGGCGAGGGGCAGGACAAGCCCGGCCCGCTTTACTACGGCTCGCTCCTGCCGACGCCGTTCGGCGACGATCTCACGCTCGCCTTCGCGCGCGCCGCCATCGCCGGTGAAGAGCTCGGGCGCGACGCCTCACCCGACCTCCTCGTCGTGAGCCTTTCCGGCCACGACTACATCAACCACGCGTACGGCGCGGAGTCGCGGCTTTCGCACGATCATTTTCTCTACCTCGATCGCATGCTGCAGGACTTCCTCAACGATATCGACGTGGCGGTCGGGCGCGACAACTACGTCGCGGTCCTCACCGCCGACCACGGCTTCATGCCCGCGCCGGAGCACAGCCAGTCCCTCGGGCGCGACGCCGGGCGCATCAACGGCACGCAGCTGCTCGCCAAGGTCAACGCCGCGCTTGCCAAGCGATACGGCGAGGGCCGTTGGGCGCTCGGGTTCTCTGCGCAGGCGGTGGTTCTCAACAAGCCCCTCATCGCGGAAAAGAAGGTCGACGTCGTCGAGCTCTCGGAGGAAGCGCGCAAGACGCTGCTCGCCGAGCCGGGCGTGGCCGTTGTGTACACGCGCGCCGAGCTCGAGGGCGATACGCGCGCCGGCGCCCCGCTCTTCGCGCCGATTCGAAAGTCGTGGAACCGCGAGCTCTCCGGCGACCTGCAGCTGGGCCTCAAGCCCTACTGGATGTACGGCACCGGAAACATGACGACGCATGGCTCGCCGTATCCCTACGACACCAATGTCCCGATCCTCGTCTACGGCCCGTCGTGGGTGTTGCCGGGCCGCATCGACAAGCGCGTCGAAGTGGCCGATCTCGCGCCCACCCTGGCGAAGATCCTCGGGGTGCCCGCGCCCTCGTCGTGCGAAGGCAAGCCGTTGCCGCTGGAGACCCTGGTCAAGTGAAGCGCGATTTCCCAGTCTCTCCCTCACCGTGTTCTCCCTCTCCTTGTTCTCCCTCTCCCTTGGGAGAGGGTCGGGGCGAGGGTAGCGGTCGGGGTGAGGGTAGTGGCACCGCGCGCCTCGAGTCCTGGTTCGCCGACAACGGCTGGACCGCGTTCGATTTCCAGCGCGAGGTCTGGCGCGCCTACTTCGCGGGCGAATCGGGCCTCGTCCATTCCGCGACCGGCAGCGGCAAGACACTCGCGGCATGGCTGGGGCCACTGGCGGAGTGGATGAACGAAATTGGGGACAGACCACAACTCGATGCCGGATGTGCTCTGTCCCCCAACAAAGCGCCCCCACTCCGTGTCCTCTGGATCACCCCCATGCGCGCCCTCGCCGGCGACACCGTGATCTCGATGGAGCGCGCGCTGAAAGGCCTCGGGCTACCGTGGACCGTGGGCCTGCGCACCGGCGACACCTCGAGCGCGGAGCGCGCGCGGCAAGCGCGCAAGCTTCCTTCCGCGCTCGTCACCACGCCGGAGAGCCTCTCGCTTCTCCTCTCCAACGCCGATGCGCGCGAAAAGCTCTCGGACCTGCGCCTCGTCGTGGTGGACGAATGGCACGAGCTGCTCGGCAACAAGCGCGGAGTGATGACGGAGCTGTGCCTGGCTCGCCTGCGCAAATGGAACTCGCGGCTGAGGACGTGGGGATTGTCGGCGACATTGGGGAACATCGATGAGGCGCTGGAGAGGTTGATACCGCCAACCTCTCCCCGCCGCGTCGTGAAGGGCGTGAGCGACAAGAAGGTCCTCATGGACACGCTCATTCCTCCCGACGTCGACAAGTTTCCCTGGGCCGGGCACATCGGGCTGGTGATGCTCGACCATGTCATCCAGGCGATTGATTCGGCACGTTCGACACTCGTATTCACCAACGTGCGTTCGCAGGCCGAGATCTGGTACCACGGATTGCTCGAGGCGCGCCCCGAGTGGGCGGGAGTGATCGGCCTGCACCACGGCTCGCTCGATGCGGACGTACGCCGCTGGGTAGAGCAGGGCCTGAAGGAAGGCAGGCTCAAGGCGGTCGTCGCCACCTCGAGCCTCGATCTCGGCGTGGACTTTTCTCCGGTGGAGCGCGTGCTGCAGATCGGAAGCCCAAAGGGCGTCGCGCGCCTGCTGCAGCGCGCCGGGCGCTCGGGACACGCGCCGGGGCAGGTGAGCCGCGTGACGTGCGTTCCCTCGCACGCGCTCGAGTTCGTCGAGGCCGCGGCGGCGCGCCGCGCCGCACTCGCCGGCCGCGTCGAATCGCGCCGCCCCGTCGAGCGGCCGCTCGACCTGCTCACGCAGCACCTGGTCACCATCGCGACGGGAGAAGGATTCGACGCCGAAGAGATGAAGGCCGAGGTGCGCACCGCGCGGGCGTATCGCGATCTCACCGAGCCCGAGTGGCAGTGGGCGCTCGATTTCGTCACGCGCGGCGGCGATGCGCTGAAGGCCTATCCCGATTACCACAAGGTCGTGCGCGACGAGGACGGGCGCTATCGCGTCAAGGATGCGGCCATCGCGCGTCGCCACCGCATGTCGATCGGCACTATCGTCTCGGACGCGGCCGTCGATATCCGCTATATGCGCGGCAAGCGGCTGGGCAATGTCGAGGAGTCGTTCATCGCGCGGCTTTCCCACGGCGACAACTTCATTTTCGCGGGCCACCTCCTCGAGTTCCTGCGCGTCGAGAACATGACGGCGTACGTGAAGCCCGGAAAACCCGGCTCGGCGCTCATCCCGCGCTGGGATGGCGGCAGGTGCCCGCTGTCGAGCGAAGTCTCCGAGGGCATCCGCGAGCTGCTCGAGCTGCACGTGGAGAGGCGCGAGAACGAGCCCGAGATGCATGCGGTGCGGCGGCTGTTGAAGCTGCAGCACGCGTGGTCGCGCGTGCCGCGGCGTCACGAGATGCTGGTGGAGCAGACGCAGACCCGCGAAGGCCACCACATCTTCCTCTACCCGTTCGAGGGGCGCTCGGTGCACCTGGGGCTCTCGGCGCTCCTCGCGCACCGCCTGTCCAGGACGCGCGCGGGAACGTTCTCGCTCTCCTTCACCGACTACGGCTTCGAGCTCCTGTCGCGCGAGCGTTTCGAGCTGATCCCGCTCCTCAAGGCGGGCCTCTTCACGACCGAGAACCTCCTCGAGGACATGCTCTCCAGCTTGAACGCCGTGGAGCTCTCGAAGCGCCAGTTCCGCGAGATCGCGCGCGTCGCCGGGCTCGTGTTCCAGGGCTACCCCGGGCAGCCCAAGACCAATCGCCAGGTGCAGGCGACGAGCGGCCTCATCTACGAGGTGTTCGCGCGCTGGGATCCGGGCAATCCGCTGCTCGGGCAGGCCGAGCGCGAGGTCCTCGAGCGCCAGCTCGAATTCTCTCGCCTCGCGGAGGGATTGCGGCGCATGGAGAAAACACCCGTGCTGCTGCGCCAGACGCACAAGCCTTCGCCGTTCGCGTTTCCGATCATGGTGAGCCGCTTCCGCGAGAAGCTCAGCAACGAGAAGCTCGCCGATCGCGTGCGTCGCATGCAGCTCGAGTTCGACAGCGCGGTGCCGCGGGAAGACGAAGAGCAGGGAGTTCTCTTTGCTTGAGTGCCACGTCGTCGGCGAGCGGCTCGTCCTCCTCGCGGAGAAGGCGGTGTATTGGCCCGCCGGCCAGACGCTCTTCGTCGCCGATTTCCACCTCGGCAAGGCGGCGAGCTTCCGGCGCGCGGGAATCCCGCTGCCGTCGGGCACGACGGCGGAGAATGTCGAACGCCTCGGCAGCGCAATCGACAAAACGCGCGCCCGGAAAGTGGTCTTCCTCGGCGACTTCCTGCACAGCGCAGCGGGACGCACCCAGAGCACGTTCGGGCGCTTCGCGGCGTGGCGCGATGCGCGCAAGGCGCTCGAGATCGTCATCGTGCGCGGCAACCACGACAAGAAGGCCGGCGATCCTCCGCTCGAGTGGAACGCGCGTTGCATCGAGGCCGGCGAAGCGCTCGGGCCCTTCGTGCTGAACCACGAGCCCCGCGCGAGCCGCGGGGGCTATGCGCTCTCGGGCCATATCCATCCCGCGGTGCGGCTCACGGGGAGCGGGGAGAAATCGCTGAAGCTGCCGTGCTTCTGGTTCGGCGCGCGCTATGGCGTGCTGCCGGCGTTCGGCGCGTTCACCGGCACCGCGGAGGTCCTTCCGCGCAGGGGCGACCAGGTGTTCGTCGTCGCGGAAGAGGAAGTCCTGCAAGTTGCGTGAGATGCCGAACTGGGTGCGGCTCCTGGCTCGCTTCGCCGTGAGCGTGGGACCGGTCGCGCTCGCGACGTGGCTTCTCTGGAGGGTCATCGGACCCTATGCATTCATCGCCTTGCTGATTCTGTCTCCCGTGATCGGAATCGCGCTGGCGAAACCGCTGATCGAGTTGTCGCACGAGGGCCTGAGCTGGCTCGCGGCGCAGCCCCTCGAGCGTTGGGAAGGCAACTACTACGAGTTCGCGAGCGCGCAGATCCGGATCTTCGAGTACCGAGGTGAGCTGTGGTTCGTCGCGGCGGACGTCATCAAGTCCACCGGCATCGTCGCCAACGCCGACTCGCTGCTCGCGGTCTATTCGAACGGCTGCGAGACCCTCGAGCGCCAAACGTGCCTCACCATGCCTACGCTGGAGAAATTCCTCCTCGCCAATCCCGGGCCCGAGAGCGGCCGCTTCCTGCTGTGGGCACGGCGCGAAGTCATCGACCCGTGGGAAAAGAAGGTGGGAGTCTGACCCTTATATTCCTATCTTTGCGGCGGGCGGATGTCGCCGAAGCGCGGCACGAAGATGCCGCGCTTGCGATCCTCGAGATAGTGCTCGAGCGTTCGCTTCACCATCGCGAAGGCGAGCTGGTTCCACGGGATGTCGTCGGCGGTGACGAGCTTCACCTCGAGGCTTTCGGTGCCGGGCGAGAAGTCGGCGTCGAGCAGGCGCGCGCGAAACATCATGTAGACCTGGCTGATGTGCGGGATCGAATAGACGGTGTAGAGGTCTTCGATCTCGACGCGCGCGTTGGCTTCCTCCAGCGCCTCGCGCGCCGCGCCTTCGCTCGCCGATTCGTCGTTTTCCATGAATCCGGCGGGCAGCGTCCACAGCCCGTAGCGCGGTTCGATCGCGCGCTTGCAGATGAGGATGCGATCGCCGTAAGCGGGCACGCATCCCACCACGATCTTGGGATTCTGGTAGTGGATCGCGCCGCACACATCGCACACCGCGCGCGTGAAAGTGTCGCCTTCGGGGACGCGCTGCGAGACGGCCGAGCCGCACGAATTGCAGAACTTGATCAAGGACTTGCCGATGTCATCTGAAACGCATCGGTGCGCGTATATTTGCTAGTCTATGGTAGCATAAGTCTCTGAAATTCCATATGATTTCACGCTTTCTCGCCGCTCTCGCCCTCGCAGTGCCTCTCTGGGCCACTGCATCGGCTCCGATGGAGATGCCGTCCCGAACGCTCGAGGGCGCGCCCGCGCAGCCGATGGCTTTCCGCGCTCCGTCGATCGCACCGGTCGAGAGCGTTTCGCTGCCCGCATTCGAGGAAAAGGCCGCGAGAGCTTCGCCCGAAGTGCCGTCGGGTCGCCTGCGCGTGGCCACCGTGCGCGCGCTTCCCAAGGTCTCGCAAGTCGACACGTGGACTCCCGCCGCCGGGGGATATATCGCGCGCCTGCGCGCCACCTCGGAAGGCGCGTTGGGCCTGCGCGTGAAGCTCGACCTGGGCGGCTTGTCGCGCGCCCTCGAGGCTCGCGTCCAGGGTTCCGACGGCCGCATCGAATTCATGCGCATCGACCCGTCGTTCGGAAGCGAGGCGTGGCTGCCGTGGACGCAAGGCTCTTCGCAAATCGTGGAGCTCTTCTCGGTCGCCGTGCCGCGCGAGGATGCCGTTCGCATCGCCGAGATCCTGCATTTCACCGAGTCGCCGTTCGCCAAGGCGGCCGCGGGAACGTGCACCGTGCCGACCCGTTGCACGACCAACGATTCCGTCCTCGACACGGCGATCGCCGAGCGCAAGAAGTCCGTCTTCAAGATGAGCTTCGTCGACAACGGCTCCGGGTTCTTGTGTTCCGGCACGCTCATCAATACCGAGCGCTTTCCCACGCCGTTCATCATCACGGCGAATCACTGCATCAACAACACGATCTCGGCGGCATCCGTCTCGACGATCTGGTTCTACGAGAACGTGGCCTGCGACGACCCCTCGATCAATCCGGCGTGGGTGCAGCTTTCGGGCGGCACGGTGCTGGTCTTCACCAACTCCAACGTCGACTCCACGCTCCTCAGGATGAACGACGCGCCGCCGCCCGGGGCGACCTACGCTTCGTGGAACCGCGCGCTGCTCGAGGACGGCGCTTCGATCGTGAGCTTGAGCCACCCGAGGGGCGACGCGAGCCGCTACGCGCTGGGCCACGTGACCACCGAGCACCGCATCGTGGGCCACGCGCAGGACATGTACGGCGTCGCGTACACGCGCGGCATCATCGAGGGCGGCTCGAGCGGCTCCGCCCTCTTCACGATGGTCGGAGGGACGCTGCAATTGCGCGGGGTTCTTTCCGGCACGACGATCAGGCAGCCCGGCGGCTTGAGCTGCACCAACCTGAACGAGGAAGGCCTCTACGGCCGCTTCGAGATCTTCCAGGCGGAGATCGACCAGTACATCCGCGTCGCATCCCAGGCGCCCGACGATGCGCCCAACCGCCCGCTCGATATCTTCGGCACCCCGCTGGCCGATCCGAACGGCGTCGACAAGCCGCTCAACCTGCGCACTTCCCCGCTCGTCATCGGCAATCGCCGCATCGACTATCAGGGCGACATCGACGTCTACCGCTTCTCGGTCACCGCGCAAACCGTCGTCACGGTCGGCAGCGAAGGCGCTCTCGACACCGTGGGCTCGCTCCTCGATTCGCGCGGCGTCACGCTCGAATCGAACGACGACGTTGCGAACGGCAACTTGAACTTCGGCATCACGCGATCGCTTTCCCCCGGCACCTACTACATCGAGGTCGGGCATTGGGATCCGGCAGGCACGGGAACGTACGGCCTGCGCTTCAGCACCGGCGGCATCGTGCCCGGCACCGGCCCCAACTACACCGACCTGTGGTGGGATGCGAACCAGTCGGGTTGGGGCGTGAACGTCAATCACCAGGGCGACGTGCTGTTCGCCACGCTCTTCACCTACGACCTCGACGGCCAGCCGATGTGGCTCATCATGTCCCATGGCGACCGGCAGATCGACGGCTCCTGGATGGGAACGCTCTACCGCACGAGGGGGCCGGCGTTCAATACCGCACCATGGCCGACCGACAGCATCGTGTACGACGTGGTCGGCAACATGCGCTTCGCCTTCAGCGGCGCCAACGCGGGCACGCTCGTCTACTCGGTGAATGGCTCCGAGCTGACCAAGAACATCACGCGCTTGCCGTTCGCCGCGCCCACCACGTGCACGTGGACGACTCTCGACCGCACCTTCTCGACCAACTACCAGGACCTGTGGTGGAACGCGAACGAATCGGGGTGGGGCGTCAACGTGACGCACCAGGGCGACATCCTGTTCGCCACGCTCTTCACCTACGATGCGCAAGGCAAGGGCCTGTGGCTTGTGATGTCGCACGGCGACCGCACCGGCAACCGCACGTATACGGGGACGCTTTATCGGACGACGGGCCCGGTCTTCAATTCGACCAATTGGTCCGCGACCCCGATCGTCTACTCGAACGTGGGCACGATGAGCTTCACGTTCCTCGACGGCATTTCGGGGCTGCTTTCCTACAACGTGAACGGGGTGCAGGTCACCAAGACGATTTCGCGCCTTACCTTCGCTCCCCAAGTGCCGAGCTGCTCGTAGCGCGGTGACCGAAGCGTTCATCGAGTCGATCGACCACGAGGGCATCGGGGTCGCGCACGTCGACGGCAAAGTCACCTTCATCGACGGCGGGGTCACGGGCGAGCTTGTCGAGTTCTCCCGCCGGCGCAGCCGCGGCAATTTCGATCTCGGCACCGTCACGCAGGTCCTCACCGAAAGCTCGCAGCGGGTTACGCCGCGCTGCCGCTACTTCGGAGTCTGCGGCGGCTGCGCGATGCAGCACGTCGAGCCCACAGCACAGGTCGCCGCCAAGCAGCGCGTGCTCGAGGACAACCTCGAGCGGCTGGGCAAGGTGAAGCCCGAGCAGATGCTGCCGCCGGTTCAGGGCGAAGCGTGGGGATATCGCAACCGCGCGCGGCTCTCGGTGCACTACGTCGTCAAGAAGGGCGGAGTTCTCGTCGGATTCCACGAGCGGCGCTCGAGCTTCGTCGCCGACACGCTCTCCTGCGAGGTGCTGCCGGCGCATGTCTCGCGAATGATCCCCGAGCTGCGGCTCATGTTCACGTCGATGAAATTGCGCGAGCGCATCCCGCAGATCGAGCTGGCGGTGGGCGAGGCGGTGACCGTCCTGGTGCTGCGCCATCTCGAGCCGCTGCCGGACGAGGACGCGGAGAAGCTGCGCGCCTTCGCCGACCGCCACGGCATCCAATGGTGGCTGCAGCCCAAGGGGCCGGATTCGGCGCACCCGTTCTACCCGCTCGATTCGCCCGCGCTGGACTACCACCTGCCCGAATTCGGCATTTCGCTGGGCTACCGTCCCACCGAATTCACGCAGGTGAATGCCGGCGTGAACCGCATCCTGGTGAAGCGCGCCGTCGGGCTCCTCGACCCGCAGCCCGGGGAGCGCGCGGGTGACCTGTTTTGCGGCATCGGGAATTTCACCCTCGCGCTGGCCACACGCAGCGCCGATGTCGTCGGCATCGAGGGCTCCGCATCGCTCATCGAGCGCGCCGCGCAGAATGCGCGCGACAACGGCCTCGAAGCGCGCACCCGCTTCATCGTGCACGACCTCTATGCCGACGCTCCCGGAGCGCTCGCCGCGCTGGGGCACGTGGACAAGCTCCTCATCGATCCGCCGCGCGACGGCGCCGTCGAGATCTGCAAGAACCTGGCGGACGACGGGCCTTCCAGGATCGTCTACGTTTCGTGCAGCCCCGGCACCCTTTCCCGCGACGCGGGAATCCTCGTGAACGTGAAAGGCTACCGCCTCGCGGCTGCTGGTGTCGTCAACATGTTTCCGCACACCGGGCACGTCGAGAGCATCGCGCTCTTCGCCCGCTAGGCAAAAAAAAGGCGCC
>JBGOST010000012.1:0-12808 GCA_041476125.1 Usitatibacter sp.
AAGCTCTACGTCCAGGCCGCCGCCGGGATCGTGGCCGACTCGATTCCCGAGAACGAATGGCGCGAGACGCAGAACAAGGTCCGCGCGGTGGTGGCCGCCGCCGAGATGGTGCACGCCGGCCTCGACACGCCGATCGAATGAGGAGGCCGGCATGCTGCTCATGATCGACAATTACGACTCCTTCACCTACAACCTCGTGCAGTATTTCGGCGAGCTGGGCGAAGAGGTGAAAGTGGTGCGCAACGACGAGATGACGGTGGCCGAAATCGAACGGCTTTCACCGGCGCGCATCGTGCTCTCTCCCGGGCCCTGCACCCCCAACGAGGCGGGCGTTTCGCTCGAGCTCATCGAGAAGTTCAAGGGCCGCGTTCCGCTCCTGGGCGTGTGCCTCGGGCACCAGGCGATCGGGCAGGCCTTCGGGGGGCGCGTGGTGCACGCGAAGACGCTGATGCACGGGAAGGTCTCGCGCATTCACCACACGGGCAAGGGCGTTTTTCGCGGCCTGCCAACACCCTACGAGGCGACCCGCTACCATTCGCTGGCGATCGAGCGCGCGAGCTGCCCCGCGGAGCTCGAAGTGACCGCGTGGACCGAGGACGGCGAGATCATGGGCGTTCGCCACAAGTCGCTGCCGGTGCAAGGCGTGCAGTTCCACCCCGAATCGATCCTGACGCAGCACGGGCACGCGCTGCTGCGCAATTTCCTGTCCGAGTAGAGGAGCCGAGCGATGTTCACGCCCCTGGAAGCCATCAACCGCCTGTGCGACAAGCGCGAGATCTTCTATGACGAGATGGTCGACCTCATGCGCCAGGTGATGGAGGGCAAGGTGCCCCCGGTGCAGCTCGCGGCGATCCTCATGGGGCTGCACGTGAAGACCGAGTCGGTCTCGGAGATCGCCGCGGCCGCTTGCGTGATGCGCGAGTTCTCCACCAAGGTCGACGCCTCGGGCGTGGACCACCTCGTCGATACCTGCGGCACCGGGGGCGACAAGGCCCACACCTTCAACATCTCGACCACCGCCGCGTTCGCCGCCGCCGCGGCCGGGGCGCGCGTGGCGAAGCATGGCGGGCGCTCCGTCTCCTCGCAATCGGGAAGCGCAGACGTCCTCGAGGGGTTCGGCGTGAACCTGGCGCTGACACCCGATCAAGTGGCGCGCTCGATTCGCGAGGTCGGCGTGGGCTTCATGTTCGCGCCGAATCACCATCCCGCGATGAAGTACGCGGCACCCGTGCGCAAGGAGCTGGGGATGCGCACGATCCTCAATATCCTCGGCCCCCTCACCAATCCGGCGGGAGCGCCCAACCAGGTCATGGGCGTCTTCCACGAGGACCTGGTGGGAATCCAGGCGCGCGTGCTCAAGATGCTCGGCAGCCGGCACGTGCTCACGGTGCACGGCGCCGACGGGCTCGACGAGATCACGATCACGGGTCCCACGCATGTGGCCGAGCTCAAGCATGACTTCATCACCGAGTACTCGATCGAGCCGAAGCAATTCGGCCTCGACACCGCTCCCATCGAAACGATCCAGGTGAAGGACGCGGCGCAATCCAAGGCGCTCATGGAAAGCGTGCTCGCCAACGAGCCCGGCCCGCCGCGCGACGTGGTGATCCTGAACGCCGCCGCCGCGCTCTACGTGTCGGGCGTGGCGCCCAGCCTCTGGGACGGAGTTGCGCTGGCGCGCGACGCGATCGCGAGCGGGTCCGCGCGCGCCAAGCTCGACCAGCTCGTCGCCTTCACGCGCGGCTTCGCGAAGGCCGGCTGAGATGTCGGACATCCTCGAGCGCATCCTCGCCACGAAGCGACGCGAAGTCGAGAAAGCCAAGGCGTCGGTGCCGCGATCCGAGCTCGAGCGGCGCGCCCGCGCGGCTTCGCCGCCGCGCGGATTCGAGAGGGCGCTCAAGGAAAAGATCGCCGCCGGCCGACCTGCCGTGATCGCGGAAATCAAGCGCTCGAGCCCGAGCAAGGGTCTCATGCGTGCCGATCTCGATCCCGCCAGAATCGCAGCGTCCTACGAAGCCCACGGCGCGGCGTGTCTTTCGGTCCTCACCGATCGCGAGTATTTCGGCGGCTCGCCCGAGGATCTCAAGGCGGCGCGCGGCGCATGCCGGCTGCCGGTGCTGCGCAAGGACTTCATCATCGACGCCTACCAGGTCCACGAATCGCGGTCGTGGGGCGCCGATTGCATCCTCCTCATCATGGACGCGATCCCCGATTCCGACCTGGCGGCCCTCGAACGCGAGGCGCGCGCCATAGGCCTCGACGTGCTAGTCGAATGCCACGACCGCGACCAGCTGCACCGCGCCCTGGGGTTCAAGACGGCCCTTATTGGCGTGAACAACCGCGATTTGCGCACTTTCGAGACCCGCCTCGAGACCACCCTCGGGCTGGCCGATGAGATGCCCGCAGATCGAATCCTGGTCGCCGAAAGCGGAATTGCCCAACCCGGGGACGTAAAGCGGCTTTCCGAGGCGAAAGTGAGCGCATACTTAGTGGGGGGTGCCTTCATGGCCGCGAGCGATCCCGGAAAGGAGCTCTCGAGGCTGTTTTTCGAGGCCTGAAGGGCTGTTGCGAGCCAACAACAAGGGGCTTCGTTTGTTGCAGGAAAGGCGAAAAACCCCTTGAGCGAACGCTATTGCTTTGGCATCATGCGGGTGGCTTCTCAAAAAGAATTCGGGGGAAGCTCGAAGAATGGGGCGACCAAAGCCCCACGAGATTCCCAAGAAAGTTTCTAAAGTAATGACGGCCTCACTTCAACAAAGGAGATTCTGATGAATAAGAAGCTGATTGCTGTGGCAGTCGCTGGCGCTTGCGTTGCGCCGGCCGCCATGGCGCAGACCGCGAACCCCGTCACGTTGTGGGGCCAGGTCAACGTGACTATGGAGTCCGTCGAAGCGTCGGGCGGCGCCGCCCCCCTCGTTCGGCGCAATCGTGTCGAGGATCAGTCATCCCGGCTGGGCGTGCGTGGCACCGAGGATCTCGGTGGCGGCCTCAAGGCGTTCTTCGCATTGGAAACGGCGTTCCGGGCTGACCAGAACAATACGTCGCCCACGTCCGGGGTCGCTCAGCCGTTCGCGACGCGCAATAGCGGCGTCGGGCTGCAGGGTGGGTGGGGCAGCATCCTCATGGGACGCTGGGACATGCCCATGAAGAGCGCGAGTCTGGTCATCGATCCGTGGGGCGACATCACGATCGGCGGCTATACGGGCGTGATGGGAGACGCGGGCAACTTCGACACCCGCGCCCAGAACGTCGTCGAGTATTGGTCCCCCACCTGGGGTGGAGTCGCCTTTCGCGTGGCGATGACCGCCAACGAAGGCCGCACGGCAACGCTGAACCCGCGCCAAACCGGCGCAAGCGTGACCTGGACGGGTGGCCCGCTCTATCTCGAGTACTCATATGAACAGCACAAGGACGTGTCCGCGACCCTGCCAAAAGAGGACGGCAACTCTCTCGGCGGCTCGTTCACCTTCGGACCGATCAAGTTGGGCGCCCTCTATCAAAAGTTCAAGAAGACCAGCCGCACGGACCAGAAGGCCTTGATGGGGAACGTTACCTGGACGATGGGCAGCAACCAGCTCATCTATCAGTACATGAAGTCGAAGGATGGCGGCACCAGCGGGACGGCACAGCCCGACTGCAAATCCAATAGCCTCGGCTACAAGTACAACTTCAGCCGCCGTACCGCGTTTCTCGCGCAATACGTCAAGGTGGACAACAACGACGCGGCAGCCTGCAATTTCGGCTCCAACCGCTTGGCCATTGCGAACGGGCAGGATCCGAAGGGTTTGGCGATCGGTCTGCTGCATCAGTTCTGATTGCTGGTTCCCTGGCATCATGAAAGGGCGCGGCGCATGCCGCGCCCTTTTTTTCTTTCCATGATGCGATTGCCATTTCGCGCCGCGCCCGGCCCTCTCGATCAGTTGTTGAGCGCCGCGGATGAGATGCTCAAGACTCTATCGGGCGTGGTTGTCGCCGCGCGCCCGACGCCGTGCAGTGATCCTGCCGTGCCGAGCGGTGAGGCCGATCGCCGGCTTGCCGCAGGGCTCATGCGCGTGAACCACACGGGCGAGATCTGCGCGCAGGCTCTCTACAGCGGCCAGGCGCTCTTCGCGCGCGATCCCCGGGTGCGGTACGCGCTGCAGGCGGCAGCCGGCGAGGAGCGCGATCACCTCGCGTGGTGCCGCGGCCGTCTGGAGGAGCTCGATTCGCGGCCAAGCCTGCTCGATCCGCTGTGGTACGCGGGCTCATTCGCGTGGGGCCTCGCCTCGGGACTCGCAGGCGACCGATGGAGCCTTGGATTCCTCGCCGAGACCGAGGCGCAGGTCGAGCGGCACCTCGAGGGGCATCTCGATCGATTGCCCGCCGAAGACCGTTGCAGTCGCGTGATCGTCACGCAGATGCAGGCCGACGAACATCGTCACGGCGAGTCAGGGCGCGCGCTCGGAGCCTCCGAGCTTCCCCACGCGGTGAGAATGGCGATGCGCGCGGCGTCGAAAGTGATGACGCGCACGGCGTACTGGGTCTAGCGGGCGCTACGCCTCGCGAATCTCGTAGTCGAAAGTGACGCGGGCGGTGGCGGCGAGCATGATCGTCGCCGAGCAGTATTTTTCCTTCGAGAGCTTGATGGCGCGCTCCACTTGCGCGGGTGCCAGCCCCTTGCCTGTCACGACGTAGTGCAGGTGAATCAGCGTGAAGACCTTGGGATCTTCCGCGGCGCGCTCGGCCCCCACTTCCACGACGCAATCCGTGATCGGCTGCCGCGCCTTGCGCAGGATGTGAACCACGTCGATGGCGCTGCACGCGCCGGTTCCCATCAGCACCAGCTCCATCGGCCGCGCGCCCAGGTTCTTGCCGCCGACATCCGGCGCGGCGTCCACGACCACGGCGTGTCCGCTTCCGCTCTCGGCCACGAACGTGATGCCTTCAACGAGCTTGATGCGGGCCTTCATTGCGGAGCGGGATTGCGCGGGTCGTCGTTGGAAGGCATCTCGAGCCATGCCTTCATGAGATTCCACGCGATCGCCAGCAGCGCCGGCCCGACGAACAGGCCGATGAAGCCGAAGGCGATCGCGCCGCCGAAGACCCCGAGCACCACCACCAGCATCGAGAGGTTTCCCGCGCGGCTCATGAGGATCGGCTTGACGAAGTTGTCCACCGAGCTGATGACCGCCGCGCCATAGATCACCATGAAGATCGACCAGCCGACCTGGTCGTGGAAATAGAGCCACGCAGCGGCTCCACCCCAGATGAGCACCGGCCCCATGGGAACGAGCGAGAGCACGAAGGTGAGCGCGGCGAGGAGGAAGGCCCCGGGCACCCCGGCGATGAGAAATCCGATGAGAGCCACCGCCCCCTGCGCGAAAGCAGTGCCGATGAGGCCATAGACCACGCCTTTCACCGCGCTTTGCGTCGTCGCCACGAGCGTGATGCCCTGCTCCGGACCCGCGACCCGCGCCATCCCCTCGAGGAGAAGGTGGCGGATCCGGTCTCCATCGCGATAGAAGAAATACGCGACGAATATCGCGATGAGGACCTGGATGAGTCCCTGCGCGACGGCCCTGCCCATGGCCGTGAGGAAAGTCTTGGCCGGCTCGGAAATGTTCTTCGCGAGCGCGGCCAGCTCCGCGCTGCTCTGCGTGAGCGAGCGCACATAGCCGTCGAGCCACGGCCCCAGCGTTGGAATGTCGCGGATGAAGGCGGGAAGCTCGAACGTGGCCTTGCGGTCGAGGAAGCCGCGGAAGGCCTCGACCGCTTCGGCGGAATGGACGACGATGCTTTGCGCCGCGAGCGCGACGGGAACCGCGAGCGCGACGATGAGGATCGTCACGATGATGATCGCGGCGAGCCATGACCTTCCGCCGACACGCCCGCGCAGGTGGACGAACACCGGCCAGGTGGAAAAGCAGATCACCCCCGCGAAGATGATCGCGCCGAGGAAGGGCTGCAGGATGAGGAAGCAGCCGACGACCAGCAGCGCCACCGCGGCGATGCGGACGAATTGCTCGAAGCGGCTTTGGAGCATCGGGTGGGGCGGGCCGTGGCGGGGACGTTGCGATTCTAGCCGACGCCGGGTTTGACACAAAGTTTTGATTTACCTATAATTTCAGGTTCGAATCCCTCAAAACAAACCGTCCAAAGTATTTCCGGAAGCTTCGGACTCACCCAGGGGCGGGTATGAAAGGAATGCAATGAAGACCTTCTCGGCCAAGCCGGAAGAGGTCCGGCGCGATTGGTTTGTCGTCGACGCCACGGACAAGATCCTGGGACGCCTCGCGGCGGAAGTCTCGCGGCGACTGCGCGGCAAGCACAAGCCTGAGTTCACCCCTCACGTCGACACCGGCGACTACATCGTCGTGGTCAACGTCGAGAAGCTTCGCGTCACGGGGGCGAAGGCGACCGACAAGAAGTACTACCGCCACTCGACGTATCCGGGCGGAATCTACGAGACCAACTTCACCAAGCTCCAGGCGCGCCATCCGGATCGCGTGCTCAAGCTCGCGGTGAAGGGCATGTTGCCCAAGGGCCGCCTCGGGTACGCGATGATCAAGAAGCTCAAGATCTACGCGGGACCGGCGCACCCCCACACGGCGCAGCAGCCCAAGAACCTCGAGATCTAAGGAGCGACCATGATCGGCAAATACAACTACGGCACCGGACGGCGCAAGAATGCGGTGGCGCGCGTCTTCATGAAGCCCGGCAAGGGCCAGATCACAGTGAACGACAAGCCGCTCGACGTGTTCTTCTCGCGCGAGACCGGCCGCATGATCGTTCGCCAGCCCCTGGAGCTCACCAACCACGCCCAGACGTTCGACATCAAGGTGAACGTGTTCGGCGGCGGCGAGTCCGGGCAGGCCGGCGCGGTACGGCACGGCATCACCCGTGCGCTCATCGAATACGACCCCACCCTGAAACCCGCGCTGTCCAAGGCGGGCCTCGTCACGCGCGATGCGCGCGAAGTCGAGCGCAAGAAGGTGGGCCTGCACAAGGCGCGACGCCGCAAGCAGTTCTCTAAACGCTAAGGGCGGAGAACGCTGTTCGGCCATGCCGTGCACGAACAAAGCCGCCTCGAAGCGGCTTTGTCGTTCTGGGCGTGTCGTCGTCAACTGCGGGAAGGAAGGATTGAATGATCAAGGTCGGGGTGGTCGGAGGTACCGGATATACGGGCGTGGAGCTGTTGCGGCTCCTCGCCGCGCATCCCCAGGTCCAGGTCGCCGCGATCACGTCGCGAGCCGAGGCCGGGGTGAAGGTCGCCGACTATTTCCCGTCGCTCCGCGGTCGCTACGATCTCGCGTTCACGGATCCGGCCGCCGCACCGCTCAAGGGTTGCGACTGCGTGTTCTTCGCCACACCCAACGGCGTGGCGATGGGGCAAGCGCGCGCGCTTCTCGGTTCCGGCTCCAGGATCGTCGACTTTTCCGCCGACTTCCGGCTCAAGGACCGCGCGGTATGGGAGAAGTGGTACAAGGTCGCGCACGCCTCTCCGGAGCTGCTCGCCGAGGCTGTGTACGGCCTGCCGGAAGTCAATCGCGAGCGCATCCGCAAGGCGCGGCTGGTGGCCAATCCGGGCTGCTACGCCACCGCAGTGCAGCTGGCACTCCTGCCGCTGGTCGAGACGCAATTCGTCGATCACGGCCACCTCATCGCCGATGCGAAGTCGGGCGTCAGCGGGGCGGGACGCAAGACCGAGGCGGACCTGCTTTTTTCCGAGGCGAGCGACAACTTCAAGGCCTACGCGGTGAAGGGCCATCGCCATCACCCGGAGATCCTCGAAAGCCTCGCGTCGCTCGAGGGAGTGTCGGGGCGGCGCCTGGGGCTCACCTTCGTGCCGCATCTCGTGCCGATGGTGCGTGGCATTCTGGCGACCGTGTACGCGAGGATCACCGCGGATACCGATTTCCAGGCGCTTTTCGAACGCCGCTATGAGAAAGAGCCCTTCGTCGACGTGCTCCCGCCGGGCTCGCAGCCCGAGACGCGGTGGGTGCGCGGCACGAACCAATGCCGCATCGCCGTGCATCGCCCCTTCGACGGCGATACGCTCGTCGTTCTCGCGGTGGAGGACAACCTGGTGAAGGGGGCGGCGGGGCAGGCGGTGCAGAACATGAACCTCATGTTCGGGTTTCCAGAAGCGCAGGGCCTCGAGCAGATCGCGGTGGTTCCCTGATGCGGGGCCTCGGCCGCAAGCTGCGCAGCAGCTTCGGGATCGGGTCGTCGCGCATGGCGATCCGCTCCCAGCTCGCGTGGTATTGGCGCTGGCTGCTCAACGTCATGATGATGGCGTTGGTCGGCGTGGCCGTGTGGTGGCTGGTGCAGAACAGCTACCGCATCACCGGCTTCGACATCGAGGAAGTGAAGCAGCAGATCGCCACGCTCACGGAAGAGAACCGGGTCATGAAGCGCGAGCTCGAGACCGCGCGCGGCTCGCTCGTCGAGCGCGACCGGCAAATGCAGATCGACAAGGCGGCGCAGGGCGAGCTCGCGCGCACGGTGGCGCAGCTGCAGGACGAGAACGCGGCGCTCAAGGAGGACCTGGGCTTCCTGCGCAATATCATGTCGTCCGGGGCCACCCCCGAGGGCCTCGGGATGTCGAACCTCAAGGTCGAGCGCGACGGGAAGGGGAACGAATACCGCTATCGCATGCTGCTCACCCAGGGGGGCCAGCGAAAGCAGGACTTCAAGGGCAAGATCCAGATCGTGGCGCGCGTGGCCAAGGACGGGACGCTCACCTCGCTCACCATTCCCGACCCCTCGACACCTGATTCCGGGGGGTTCGAGTTCCGCTTCTACCAGAAGGTCGAGGGGCGGTTCGCGATTCCCGACGGGACCACCCTGAAAGGGGTCGATGTGCGGGTTTTGGCGCTTCCCGGGGGACAGGTTAAACTGTCGAGAAGCATCAATCAGTTGTAGGAGGAAACCATGTTTGGAAAGACGAATAAACCGAGCCCCATCGACAGCCTCATCGGCGCCGGCACCACCATCGAGGGCGACGTCGCGTTTACGGGCGGGTTGCGCGTCGATGGGTATGTGAAGGGCAACGTCCGCGCCACCGGCAACAAGCCGGGCACGCTGGTGATCTCGGAGCTCGCCAAGGTCGAGGGCAATATCGACGTCGCGCACGTGGTGGTCAACGGCACGGTCGCCGGGCCGGTGCGCGCCACCGAATACGTCGAACTCCTCCCCAAGGCGCGTGTCACAGGAAATGTCTCGTACAAGTCGATCGAGATCCACGTCGGCGCTATCGTGATGGGCCAGCTGGTTTACGAGAGCCCACAGAAAAGCGACAAGGTCGTCGAGTTGAAGCCCCATTCGGGCAACTCCGACTGAAGCCTCGATCCCACTGGAGAATCAGATGAACGACATGACAACGGCAATGCCCGATCCGCTCATCTTCACCGAGAGCGCGGCCAACAAGGTGAAGGCGCTGATCGAGGAAGAAGGCAACAACGAGCTCAAGCTGCGCGTATTCGTCACCGGCGGCGGGTGCTCGGGGCTGCAGTACGGGTTCACCTTCGACGAGGTCGCCAATGAGGACGACACGGTGATGCAGAAGAACGGCGTAAGCCTCCTCATCGACCCGATGAGCTACCAGTATCTGGTGGGCGCGGAGATCGATTACAGCGAAGGCCTCGAAGGCGCGCAGTTCGTGATCAAGAATCCGCAGGCGACTTCCACCTGCGGCTGCGGATCATCGTTCAGCACCTGAGGAAGAACCCGCGGCGCGAGGCGCCGGAAACGACAAGGGGAGCCTTCGCGCTCCCCTTCGTTTTTTGCGGGGTGAAAGCTACTCGAACCGGCCGGCGGGAGCGGTGCTCACGAGGTCGATGGTTGCGCGCGCCTGGTTGGCGACCTGCTGGAACTGCGACCTCAGGCGAGCCGGCACCGGCTCGGCCTTGGGAAGCGCAACGCGCAGCGGATCCTGGTGTACGCCGCCGATCTTGAATTCGTAGTGCAGGTGGGGTCCTGTCGCGTAGCCCGTGCTGCCCACGTAGCCGATGGGGTCTCCCTGCCGCACCGGCGCTCCCGCGTGCACGCCGCGGGCGAACCCCGAAAGGTGCGCATAGAGCGTCGTGATGCTGCCGTGCCGGATCTCGACCGCGTTGCCATAGCCGCCGCGGTGACCGGTGGAGATGACATGTCCATCGGCGGTGGCGAGAACGCGCGTGCCTTTCGGCGCCGCGAAGTCCACACCCGTATGAGCTCTCCAGTTCTTGAAGATGGGGTGGAAGCGCGCGCCGAATCCCGAGCTCACGCGGGAGAACTCCACCGGCGAGCGCAGGAAGGCCTTGGCGCGGTTCGACCCGTCAAGCGAGTAGTAGCCGTCGATGCCCTCGTCGTCGCGGAAGAGAATCGCGTGGTGCACGCGCCCGTCGTTCACGAATTGCGCGGCGAGGATGCGTCCCGGGGCGATCAGCTCGCCCGACTCGTAGATCATCTCGTAGACGACCGAGAAGCGATCGCCCCTGCGCAAGTCGGTGTGAAAGTCGATGTCGGTGGCGAAGACGCGCGCGAGCTGCATCGCTATGGCATCCGGGATGCCCGCCGTGTCGGTCGCGGCAAAGAGCGACGAGCGGATGGTCGCCGACTTGTAGACGAGGCGCGGCTCCTCCGAGATGGCGCGCTGCCGGGTCTTGATGCCCGCCGGCGTGCGATTCGCCTCGAGCAGCATCGATGCGCTCACGAAATAGCGCAGCGCCAGCAGCTCTCCATCTGTCCCCGTCTCCGCCTGCAGGATCCGGCCCGGGACGAGCTGCCTGAAGATCAGCTTCCCGGTGGCGTCGGTCTTCAGGAATTCGAACGCCTTCGGGTCGCTCACGCCAAGACGGTCGAACAGCGCCGCCACCGTATCTCCGCGCATCACGCGCTCTTGCGATACATAGCGCGGCGACTGCTCCATGATGGGCTGCATTTCCGGCAGCTCGATGCGATCGCGGACCAGGGTGAGCGAGAGGTTGGACGTCGCGGCCCCCGGGGCGATCCCGAAGGCGGTCAAAACGGTGAGAGCGGAGAGGAAAAGGAGCGCGAAACCGAGAAAGAGGTGCCGCGCCAGTCGGGGCGGGCTAGGGGGCTGCGTTAGAATGTCGCCTTTTTGGTCGGTCATGGAGTGGCGTCGTCAACGACCGACAAAGCATAGCAGAATCCAGCTACAGCGGAAGGCAAAAACGGAATTAAATCAATGACTCACCCGAAGGATCTGGATATCATCCGGCGCGGCGCCGACGAGCTGATCCTCGAGGAGGACCTGCGCCGGAAGCTTGCCAAAGGCAAGCCGTTGCGGGTGAAGGCCGGCTTCGACCCGACCGCCCCCGATTTGCACCTCGGTCACACCGTGGTGCTGAACAAGATGCGGCAGTTCCAGGACCTGGGGCACCACGTCATGTTCCTCATCGGCGACTTCACCGGGATGATCGGAGATCCGAGCGGGCGCAACGCCACGCGCCCCGCGCTCACGCCCGAGCAGATCGCGGCCAACGCCGAGACCTACAAGGAGCAGGTCTTCAAGGTCCTGCATCCGGACAAGACCGAGATCATGTTCAACTCGACGTGGAGCGAGCAGCTCGGCGCTTCCGGAGTGATGAAGCTAGCCGGAACGTACACCGTCGCGCGCTTGCTCGAGCGCGATGATTTCGCCAAGCGCTTCGCCGAGCAGCGTCCGATCTCCGTCCACGAGCTGCTCTATCCGTTGATGCAGGGCTACGACTCGGTGGCGATGAAGGCGGACGTGGAGCTCGGCGGCACCGACCAGAAATTCAACCTCCTCGTCGGTCGCGAGCTGCAGAAGCATTTCGGGCAGGAGCCGCAGGTGATCATCACCATGCCGCTTCTCGAAGGCATTCATGGCGGCGACAAGATGGGCAAGTCGCTGGGCAATTACGTCGGCATCCACGACGCGCCGAGCGAGATGTTCGGCAAGCTCATGTCCGTCTCGGATGTATTGATGTGGCGCTATATCGAGCTCTTGTCGTTCGAGTCTCTCGACACGATCTCGAAGTGGAAGCAGGCGGTCTCCGGCGGCGGCAACCCGCGGGACATCAAAGTGCGGTTCGCGAAGGAAATCGTCGCGCGGTTCCACGACCGCGTGGCCGCCGAATCGGCGCTCGAGGATTTCGAATCGCGGTTCCGCGACGGCGGAGTTCCCCAGGACCTGGCCGAGCAAGTGATCGAAGTGCCGGCGGAAGGGGCGGCCCTGGGGCAGATCCTCAAGTCCTCCGGGGTGTGCCCGAGCACGTCCGAGGCCGCGCGGATGATCGAGCAGGGTGGCGTGCGGGTGAACGGAGACAAGGTGAGCGACAAGGGCCTGAAGCTGAGCGCCGGCTCGACCTACGTCTTGCAGGTCGGAAAGCGCAAGTTCGCCAAGGTCGCTCTCAAGAAGGCCGGGTAAAGGGAAGTTCCTTGCGGATTCGTTGACCCAGCATTCGCAAAACGCGTATAATCGACGGTTCCGCTAATCAATTGTGAAGTTCGCAATTCAGGGCCGCAAGCGGCCCGCAGATTGGCGTCGCTCTTTAACAAGTTACAGCCGATAGAGGTGGGTGCTGTCTGGTGCGAGCTTTGATCGCTGCAAAGGCGATTGGGGCGACAAGCAACAAGCAGTGCTCACTGGATCCAAGTGATTCAAGTGAGTTATTAGCTGTGGATTGAACTGAAGAGTTTGATCCTGGCTCAGATTGAACGCTGGCGGAATGCTTTACACATGCAAGTCGAGCGGCAGCGCGGGGCAACCTGGCGGCGAGCGGCGAACGGGTGAGTAATACATCGGAACATGTCCATTCGTGGGGGATAGCCCGGCGAAAGCCGGATTAATACCGCATAC
>JBGOST010000013.1:0-12760 GCA_041476125.1 Usitatibacter sp.
CACATGGTGGCGACCACGAGGCAGAGCGAGCGCACGAGCTGCATGCCCAGGTGCCGCGTGCGCAAGAAACTGCCACCGCCCCGATGCCACGCGATCGGCGTGACGACGAGCATCTGGCCCGCGTACCGCGCCCAGACGACGAGAAACAACGTGTGATCCTGGACCAGGTACTTCGCCGTCGCATCGAGCGTGCTGAAGAAGAGGCCCGCGAGCAGGAGCTGCGGTAATGCGCGGCGCAGCGGATGGCCCTGGTCCAACTACTCTTTTCCCCCCGCCTGGCTGAGCATGCGCGCCACTTCCGCGTGGCCGCGCGCCTTCGCGGCGCCGAGCGCGGTGATGCCGCCCACGAGCTTCGGCGGCCGCGGCGAGTGCCCTGCGATGGCCCCACCCAGCTCATCGCGCAGATTCCTCTCCATGATCGGCGGCCACATGTTATCGCTGCGCGCATTCACGGAAGCTCCGGCGGCGAGCAGCGCGCGCACCACGTCGGCGCGTCCCGCATCCGCCGCGAGCATGAGCGGCGTCACGCCGGCGCGGTTGGACACATTCACTTCCCTCGTGTGGCGCAGCGCCGCGAGAGCGACATCCCAATCCCCCCCCGCGGCCGCGAAATAGACGAGGTTGCGGTCGGCGGGCTCGATGCGGCGGTCGCGTTCGATGAGGCGCTGCGCGATGTCGGGCCGGCCCAGGAGCACCGCCCAACTCAGCGGGCCAACCCGCATGCCGCTCAGCACACCCTGGTAGTTGCCGGTCGCGAGCATCCGGTCGAGCCCTCCGGACATCATCATCGTCTCGCCGCCTCCGACAAGGCCGACCACTTGCGCGGGATCATCGGCGGACTTCAAGGCCGGAATCGCCGCGTCGTATTCGATGCGGCCTCCCGCGGTGATGAGCATGTCGACCATCGCGGGCGGCCTGCCGTGCGTCCCGGCCGCAAGCATCAGTGGCGTCAATCCATGGAACTTCCGGTTCGGATCCGCACCCGCGTCGATGAGGGCCTTCATCCGCGCTGCGTTGTCGGGTGCGGGGATCCGTGCCGGGGGAGCGGAAGGTTGCATCTGCGTCACCACTTGCCGGCCGTCGGCACTCACACCCACGGCGTAGTGCGTGCCGCTACTCACGGCCTGGATCGCCATGGTCTGCTCGACGATGAGCGAAGTGAGCGCCGTGTGTCCGGTGGAGCTCACGGTATTGAGGTCGGCTCCGCGCGCCTTCAGCTTGAGGAGATACGGCGGATCGAACGTGGCGTAGCGAAGCGGCTGGATCGATTCGCACGCAACCGCCTTCTCGCACCCGGGAGAGTCCGGGATCTTCAATGTGGCGCCGGCATCGAGGAGCGCGTCGGCGATCTCCCACTGCTTGCGAAAAAGGGCGCGCTGCACGATTCGCTCGCGACCGTCGGAGGCGTTGGGATCGGCGCCGCGCTGGAGGAGGAGCTTCGCGTTCGCGACATCGCCCTTCTCGATGAGCGGCCAAAGCGCCTTGGTCGGCGGCGACCGGGGATCGGCGCCGCGCTGGAGGAGTGCGGCGATGAGCTCCGGCTTTCTCGCCTCGACGACGCGCGTGAAGTAATCCGAGGACCTGGAAGGCACGTCGAAGCGGGCGCCGCCTTCGAGCAATGCGTCCAGCAGCGGCAGATTCGCGGCTCCGATCGCTTTCGCCACCGGGGTCTCGTCATACCTTGCGGGCGCGTTGGGATCGGCGCCCCGCTTGATGAGCAAGCGCACCATCTCGGGAGTCTGGGCCGCCGCGATCGCGGTGTTTCCCGAGCCGTCCCTGCGCCGCACGTCGGCGCCCGCCTCGAGGAGCATTCGAACGATTTCGAGGTAGCCGCGGTGCACGGCCATCGTGAGTGGCGATTCGAAGCTTCGCCCGCGCAGCTCGACGTTGACGTTGAAATCGACCGCCATGCCGGCGCGAATGAGCTGCGCCACCTTGGGCGCATCGTTCTTCGCGACCGCGCCCATGAGCACGTCGCGCTGGATCTGCTGGGGGGACGGCGGGCCATCTTCCACCGGTGGGGCGGGCGGCGCATTCGAGTAGCCCTTCGTCGCCTGCCCATGCGTCGGGAGCGGGGCCAGGGCCGCGAGGAGCGCCAGGAACGCGACGAAAAGGGCTCGAATCATGTGGGCAGATTACCTCACCGTGGCGATGCCCGAGCGGGGCTATGTTCGCAATCGCACCGACGCGCCCATCTCCCCCGGCTAAGCTCCATGGTACGCAGTTCCCCCCAACGAAAGGCTCGCGCCATGCTTTATACGGTCGCTATCATCCTCGTCATTCTCTGGGCGCTAGGCCTGGTGAGCTCGTACACCATGGGTGGCCTCATCCATGTCCTGCTCGTCATCGCCCTGGTCGTCATCGTCGTCAATTTCTTCAGCGGGCGACGCACCCTGTAGGTCAAAAAAAGAGGGAGGCCGGAGCCTCCCAAGGTTGTTGCACCTCTGAAAAAGAATCAGCCCGCCATCATCGCTGCGGGCGCATGAGGATGGTGCCCTTGGGCATCATCACCGTGTCGATGGCATGGATCACGCCGTTGCTGGCCTCGATCTCCTGCTTCGAGATGCGCGCCCCGTTCACGTTGAAGCCGGAATCGTTGGCTGCGAACGTGAGCGTTTCGCCCTGGATGCTGGGCGAGTCGCTCGCTTTCATGTCCTTGGCGAGCACCGCTCCATTGATCGCATGCAGGTTGAGGATCGACTGAAGCGCGGCTTTGTCCCTGAGGAGCATTTCCAGCTTGCCCTTGGGCAGCTTGTCGAACGCCTCGTCGGTCGGCGCGAAGAGCGTGAAGGGACCGATGCCCTTGTAGTTGGTCACGAGGCCCGCGGCTTTCATCGCGTTGTGCAGCTTCGAGAAATTTCCGGCGTTGGCCACGTTCACCATGATGTCCTTGTCCTGCGTGTTCATATCCATTTGAGTCCTTCGCTGTATCCATATATGGGCGGCATGCCTCAGCATGGACCCTCGCCCCTCCTTCTCCTAGGTAAATAGTTACTTAAAAGCGTTGACTTCCCCCCATGCGGTAGGATCGTCCCGTGGTTCGATTCCTTTCCCTGTGCCTGCTATTCGGGCTGGCCCTCCCGAGCCTCGGCGAAGACGCGCAGGCGCCGAAGTCGATCCTGCTCGTCGCGCGGAAGAACCTTCCGGATCCTTTCTTCAACAACTCCGTGGTGCTGGTCACCAACTACGGCCGGGGCGCGCCCGCCGGCGTCATCATCAATCGGCCCACGGAGGTCCCGTTGGCGACCGTGTTTTCCGATATCGACCGGCTGCGATCGCGCCCGGAGAAGCTCTTTTTCGGCGGGCCGGTCCGGCGCGACGAGCTGATCGTGGTGTTTCGCGCGGCGGCAGCCCCCACGAACGCGATCGAGCTTCTCGACGGCGTGTACATGAGCTCGAGCCCCGAGGTCTCGCGCAAGCTCCTCGGCCGCGAGAATCCCGTCGACGGGCTACGCGTCTTCGCGGGTCACGCCGGCTGGGCCCCGGGACAGCTCGAGGCGGAAGTCGAGCGCGGCGATTGGTACCTCGCTCCCGCCGACGCGAGGGCGATCTTCGAGAAGAAGCCCGAGGCGCTGTGGCCGGAGCTCGAACGAAAGGCATCGGCCATCATGGCCTGGGGTCCTGAACTCTCCACACAAGATTCGCGGTGAGCACCGCGGCGGCGGCCACCGCGAGCAGGTGCTTCACCGTATGGCCGCTTGTGAATCCCACTGCGTCGAGGACCGCGCGGTCGTTCAACTCGAAGACCTTCGCCAGCACGTAGAGAAGAATCGCGATGCCGAACGCAACGCGATCGGCGCGCGGCGCGGCGTAGATCCAGTGCCACAGCGGGATGACGAGCAGGGGCGCGCCCTGCATGAGAAGGTAGGGCCGCAGGTCGCCCGCGCCGAGACGTTCCGTGACGGACCACCAGACGACGCTTCCGATTCCCGCGACGACGAGCGCCGGAAGAAGCCATCGCGACGGCGAGTCGTGCGTCTCGGCGTAAACGCCGGCGAGGAGGCCGGCGCATGCGAGCGCAATGGGCAGCCGATCCCAGAGAAGGCGATCGTTGTCGGGAGCAAGGTGGTAATAGCTCGACCCGGCCGCGGTGAGCGCGATCGCAACGAGGAAGATGAAGTACGCGGGCCACGCCGCGGCCAGCCGAGGATGGCGGCGCTTGTCGCGCAACGCCCAGAGGCCCCACACCCCCACGATCGCGAAACCCGCGTTCGAGAGCACGTCCGCGGCATTCGGCAATCCGAGGAACGGGCGCGTGTCCGCGAACTCGTGATAGTGCTCGAGCTGCGCGATCGGGCCGTGCAAAAGCATCGCGAGCACCACCAACGCCAGTACCGCGGTTGGAAGCCAGCGCTTCATCCGCTAGCGCGTCGCGATCGACTGGATCAGCTCATCCGGCGCGAAGACCTTCCCGTCCTTGATGACGCGGTGGATCCTGCTCAGGTTCGCGACATCGGCGAGCGGATCGGCATCGAGGATCACGAGGTCGGCAAGCTTTCCCGGCTCGATCGTTCCGGTGTCGCGCTCGAGGTTCATCGCCTTCGCGCCGTTGACGGTCGCCGTGCGCAGCACCTGCAACGGCGTAAGGCCCGCGCCCATCATGAGCTCCATTTCACGGAATACGGAGGGCCCATGCAACGTGCCGATGTTGCCGGCATCGGTTCCCATCGCGACCGGAATGCCCGCGTCCCAGACTTTCCTCAAGTTCCCCAACGCCACCGCCGAAGGCTTCGGCGAGGGCGGCTGGCTCATGAGCCGGGCCACCCGCTCGGGAATCATCTCCTTGGGGATCTTCTCCAGGTCGTGCATGGAGGCGACGATCTGTGGATCGGCGAAGCGCTTTTCCGCCGCGGTAGGCTGCCACGTGTTCGACAAGGCGTACTGGTATCCCATCGTCACGAAGAGGGTGGGGCAGTAGATCGCCTTGTTGCGCTTGGCGAGAGCGATGAATTCGTCGTCCACGTCCGCGTCTTCCACCGAGTGCGCGAGAAAATTCGCGCCGGCCCGAAGCGCGGCCTTCGCCACGGCGAGCTCGGTGGCATGCACCGCCATGCGCACCCCGGCCGCGTGCGCCGCGTCCCCGGTTGCCTTCACGATCGCCTCGTTGGCGGCGAGGTTGTCGCCCAGGCGGTGGATGAACCAGACCTTGATGAAATCGGGCTTGCGCTCCAGCTCGCGGCTCACCAACGCACGCGCCTCGTCTGCTGAGGTGATCTTGATGATCGGCGGATCGCCGAGATCGAGCTTCACGCGATCGACCATGGAGATCAGCGGTCCCGCGACGGCCATGCGCGGCGCGGCGTCGCTCTTCGCGGCCGCATCGCGCACGTCGAAATTCCACATCGGGCCGCCTATATCCACGACACTCGTGACCCCGCTCGCAATCCACACCTTGAAGGTCGCCGGCAGGCGCGCCTTGTTGCGCTCGACCTCCTTTTCGTACGGCATCCACTGGTTGAAATCGAAACCATCCGGACGCGTGTAGAGATTCCCCGACTGGAAAAAGTGAACGTGCGAATCGACGAGGCCGGGGATCACCCATTTGCCCCTCCCGTCGATGCGGGTCGCTCCCGCCGGCACCGGCGTGGTCTTCGTCGGTCCGACGGCCTGGATGCGCCGGCCCTGGATCACGATCGTGCTGTAGGGCACGACGGCGGCGGGGCGATCGCGATCGGGGCGAATCAGCGTGACGCCGGTGATGGCCGTGACGGGTTCATCCGCCGCCGCGCATGCATTGCCGATCCCCGTGAGGACGGCTACGACTGCAGCGAATCCACGCCAGTGAGTTTGCATTTGGCAGGTCACTCCGCCGTGATCTTCGCTGCGCGCACGACCTTGCCCCACTTCTCGCTTTCGCGGTCGATGTAGCTCGCGAGCTCGTCGCGCGTGCTGGGCGCAGGCTCCAGGCCGTGCTTGGCGAGCTCGGCATTGAGCTGCGGGTCCTTGAGCACCTTCACCAACTCGCGATTCCAGTAGTCGAGGATCTCGACGGGCGTCTTGCCGGGCGCGACGAAGGCGTACCAGTTGACCGCCTCGAAGTCCGGATAGCCCGACTCCACGACCGTCGGCACGTTGGCCATGAAGGGCGTGCGCTTCGCGCCGGTCGTGGCAAGCGCGACGAGTTTCCCGGCCTGGATGTGCGGCTGGACCGTCGACGGCACCCCCACGTACATGTGGATTCGCCCTCCGAGAAGGTCGGTCATAGCCGGCCCGCCGCCCTTGTACGGGATGTGGATCATCTCGAAGCCGGCGCGCTGCTTGAAGAGCTCTCCCGCGAGGTGGCCGGCCCCGCCCACGCCCGACGAACCATAAGTGATCTCGCCCGCCTTGCGCCTGGCCAGCGCCACGAACTCGGCGAGCGTCTTCGCGGGCACGTCCACATGCACCACGAACACGTTGGGAAAGATGACGCCCATCGTGATCGGCGCGATGTCGCGCTTGGGATCGTAGGGCAGGCTCTTCTGCATGTGCGGCGCGACCGCCATCGGGCCGACCGAGGTGAGGTGGATGGTGTAGCCGTCCGGCGGCGCCGTGGCGATGTGCTGGGCCGCGATGTTGCCGCCCGCGCCGGAGCGGTTCTCGACGACCACAGTCTGGCCGATGTTCTCGGAGAGCTTTTTCGCGACGATGCGCGCAGCGGTGTCGGTGCCGCCGCCGGGCGCGAACCCCACCGTCAGCGTGACGGGGCGCGCGGGAAAGTTGGCTTGCGCCGCCGCGGCGCCCGCGAAGGCCATCGCGACCGCGGCAAGCGTGAATCGGATCATTCGAGTCATTTGCTTTTCCTCCGTTATCCCAGGGCTTGGGCGATATCGTCGATGAGATCGTCGACGTGCTCGATGCCGATCGAAAGGCGCACGAGATCGGTTGGACAAAGCGTACCCGGTCCCTCGACGCTGGCGCGATGCTCGGCGAGACTCTCGACCGATCCCAGCGAAGTCGCTTGCTTGATGAGGCGCAGCCGCGAGGTGAATTCCTTCGCCGCCTGCTCGCCCGCTTTCAACCGCACCGAGATCATCGCCCCGAAGCCACCGGACATCTGCTTCGAAGCGACGACGTGGCCGGGATGCGAGCGAAGGCCCGGATACAGAATGTGTGAGAACTTCGGGTGAGGTTCGAAGCGCTGCGCAATCGCCATGGCGTTGGCGCATGCCGTGGCGACGCGGATGTGCAGCGTGCGCATCCCCCGCAGCAGGAGCCACGCCTCGAAAGGTCCCAGGACCGCCCCGCCGCCGCCTCGCACGTAGCGGATCCGCTGCCACATCTCGTCGTCGGCCTTGGTCGCAAGAACGCCCCCGATCACGTCGGAATGGCCGTTCAGGTACTTGGTGGCCGAATGCATGACGATTTGCGCGCCGAGCTCGAGCGGGCGCGTAAGCATCGGGGTTGCCGCCGTCGAATCGACTGCCACGATGCCGCCCACCTCGCGGGCAATAGCGCTCGCCGCGGCGATGTCGGTGATGTCCCAGGTGGGATTTGCCGGGGTCTCGATCCAGATCACGCGCGGCTTGCGCGCGCGGGCCTTCGCGGCAAGGTCGTCGAGCGAGGAATTGTCGTAGAGCTCGACCCCCAGGCCTCGCGGCGCCGCGAATTCGAGCAGCCATTTGCGAAACGCCCAATACATGTTTCGCGGGACAAGCACGTTGTCGCCCGGAAGCAGCGCCTGGAAGACCGCGGCGGAGGCGGCCTGCCCCGACGAGAACAGCAGCGCCGCCTTGGCGCGCTCGAGCGCGGCGATGAGCGCCTCGGCCTGGTCATAGGTCGGATTGTCGGCGCGCGAGTAGACACGACCCCCGGGATACGACCCGTCCACACCGCGCTCATAGGTGGTCGAGACGTGAATCGGCGCAACGATCTCGCGATAAGTCTCGGTGACCCGCCCGAGGCCCTGGGCGGCAAGCGTTTCCGGGCGCAGATCGTTCTTCCGGGAGGTCATTGTTCGCCACAGCCCAACATGGATAACCGCAAGAATATTCCATCCGGGCCCGGTCATCTTCCGGGGGCCCCGCGCGTTGTGAATCGATTGCAGTCGATTCGAAGCCGAAAGGGCCGCGCCTCGCGGCCCTTTTTTTTCGATCCGGGGAGTATCTGTCAATATAGCGCCGCCCAACTCCCGTGGTCGATACCCAATGGCGCTGACCCAACTCACCGACGAGCAGATTCGCACCTGGACGCGCGCGCAGAAGGACGAGTGGTGGCTGAAGAACGTCTACCGCGGCGACATGCCGCAGCTCACGCTGCGCTCCGGCGCGACCGGATTCCTGCTGGGCGGCGTGCTCGCGGCCACCGCGCTCTACATCGCCGCCAAGACCGGGATCACGATCGGCGTGGGCCTCACCTCGGTCATCCTCGCCTTCGCGATCTACCGCATCATGAACGGCGCCGGGATCGCGCAGGACTTCACCATCCTCGAGAACAACTGCACGCAGTCGATCGCGACCGCCGCGGGCTACATGGTCTCGCCGCTCGTCGCCGCGCTTGCGGCGTACATGCTCGTGACGACCCACATCCCGCCGTGGTGGCACCTGGTGCTGTGGATGTGCGTGTGCTCGATCCTAGGCGTGCTGCTCGCCTTCCCGATGAAGCGGCGATTCATCAACGACGAGCAGCTGCCGTTCCCCGAGGGGCGCGCGAGCGGCGTGGTGCTCGACGCGCTCTATACCGGGGCGGCGGGGGCGGGGATGTTCCGGGCGAAGCTTCTCGCTTACACCGCCGTGGGCACGGGCCTCTACCAGCTCATCATCAGCGACGGCTGGATGAAGCTGCTGCAATTCAAGATCCTGCGCATGCACCAATGGGCCGGCATGAAGGAGCCCTGGACCTTCCACGAGCGGGTCGATAGCTACTACTACGCGGTCTCCACCGCCATCCCGCGAATTCTCGGCACCGACGTTCGCCAGCTCGGGCTCAGGCTCACGCTCGATGCCGCGATGCTGGGCATCGGCGGCCTGATGGGCATCGCGGTCGCGACGAGCTGCCTGCTCGGCGGCTTCATCAATTTCGTGATCCTCGCCCCGATCATGATCCAGAACGGCGACATCGCGGCGCGCCTGGCGCCCAACGGCTCGATGGTGGCGATCTCGCGCGGCGAGATCGTGAACCAGTGGTCGCTGTGGTGGGGCGTCACGATGATGGTCGTGGGCTCGCTGGTGAGCCTGCTCGGGCGGCCGGAAGTCTTCATCAAGGCCTTCAAGTCGATGCGCCGCGAGAAGGACACGGGTGTGGACGTGTTGCGGCACATCGAGTTTCCGTTGTGGATTTCCGCGGTCGGAATTCCCATCTTCAGCGTGCTCGGCGCGTGGGTCTCGCATTCGCTGTTCGGCGTGCCTTGGCTGCTGGCGTTCATCTCGCTGCCGCTCATCTTCGTTCTCAGCATCATCTGCGCCAACTCGATGGCGCTCACTTCCTGGACGCCCACGGGAGCCCTGAGCAAGATCACCCAGTTCAGCATGGGTGCCATCGACCACACCAACCCGGCGAGCAACCTCATTCCCGCGGGCATGACCAGCGAGATCGCCGCCAATGCCTCGAACCTGCTGTCCGACATCAAGCCCGGCTACATGCTGGGCGGCAAGCCACGGCAGCAGGCTATAGGGCACGTCATCGGCATTTTCGCCGGCGCCCTCACCTGCGTGCCGCTCTTCTTCCTGCTTTTCCTCGCGCCCGATGCGAATGGCGTGCGTTCCACCGCCACGATCATCTCCGAGCAGTTCTCGATGCCAGCCGCGATCATTTGGAAGGGCGTGGCCGAGATCATCATGAAGGGGCTGAACGCACTGCCCTACAGCGCCATCGTCTCCATGATCGTGGCGGCGGTGTCCGCGGCCGCCATCGAGATCGCCAAGATCGTCACGAAGGGGCGCTTTCCGCTTTCAGCCGTTTCAATCGGCCTCGGCGTGATCTTGCCGCCCGAATCCACGTTCATGATGTGGGTGGGCGCGATGATGTTCTGGTGGATGGGGCGCCGTAACCGGACGCCCGGCACCAAAGGCCACGAAACCTGGGTGAACGGCTACGAGGCCATCTGCGCGGGCCTCATCTCCGGCTCCGCGTTGATGGGGATCGGGAATGCGATCGTCAATGTGCTGTTGAATTAACCGGTTCCCGGTCTGCTCGTCGTGCCTCGAGAGGAGCTTCAATGGCCGCACAAACGAAGCGCTTCGTGATTCTTCCCACCCGTGGCATCGTCGGGGCGAAGAACGTCAGCCACGAAACACTGAACGCGCTCGTTCGGCTCCAGCGGCCTGGGCGCCGCGCGCTTGCCTTCAAGCGGATAAGGCGACGCAAGGGCGCGGCGGGCACGGCAAAGGCGGTCCATGTACGCGTGATCGACTCGATTCGCGCGACTGGGGCGAAGCTTGTGGAGATGACGGAGGACGCGGCACTCGCGCTGCGAGTTGCCAGCCCCGGCCTGCGCATCGTTCCCGAAGTGCGGTTCCAGCTCGCGGTTGCGCCGCGAATCACGGTCGCCGCTTCCGGGAAAGCGGCGTTTCCGAAAGCGACGCTCGCCGCAACGAAAATCCAGGTGGTCACCGACGACGGCAAGGCGCTACCCGATGTCACGGTGGTCGCCTTCACGGATTGGGCAAAAGGGATCGGCGCCGAAGGAAAGACAAACGCGAAGGGTGAAGCGAGCCTCTCGCTTCCCACATCGACGAAGAAGCTGCAACGCGTCCTTCTATACGCCGAGCACACCGGCTGGCCGGTGATTCGCGACAACGTGGCCCTCGACGGCAAGCCCCTCAAGGTCCCGCGCATCCCTCTCGATTTCACCGACAGCCGCGCGAAAGCCTACGCGCCCTTCAACGCCGCGGACGGGAAGACCGTGAAGGTCGGAATCCTCGACACGGGAGCGGGTCCGCATGCGGCGCTCAAGATCGCGAAGGGCGTTTCGGCGGTCACGGAGGACAAGGACAGCGGCTACAACGACACCGAAGGGCACGGAACGCACGTGGCGGGCGTGATCGCCGCGCGGGCGGCCGGCTTCACTGGCACCGCCCCATCGGTCGCGCTCTACATCTATCGCGTATTTCCGCGGTCCGGGAAAGGCGCGTCGAACTTCGACATCGCGAAGGCCATCGACATGGCGATCTCCGATGGCTGCGACCTCATCAACATGAGCCTGGGCGGCGGGCCGATGGACGCGGTCACCGACGAGGCGATCAAGGAGGCGCGCGCGAAAGGAACCATCTGCGTGATCGCCGCGGGGAACGAATCGGGGCCGGTGTCCAATCCGGGGCGCCATCCGCTCGCCATCTGTGTGTCGGCGATGGGATATCTCGGGGCCTGGCCCAGCGGCGCCGTGCAGACGCTCGACGTGACCAAGCCGTACGGAAAAGGAAATACCTACATCGCCAGGTTTTCCAACTTCGGCCTCGAGGTTGACCTCACCGGCACGGGATGCGGGATAATCTCCACGTACCCGAAGGACCGCTTCGCGGTGATGGATGGCACCTCGATGGCGTGCCCTTGCACCACGGGAGCGCTCGCGCGGCTGCTCGCCAAGGCCCCGAAGATCCTCAAGGCGGCGCGCGGCGCGGCTCGCGGCGACCAGATCGTGCAGCTCGCCCTCACGCACGCGCGCGACCTGGGGTTTGCGCCGCCGAAGCAGGGCGCCGGATTGCTGGAATGACGCTGGAGAATTGATGGCCCGATATGTTTTCCGCCGCAAGGCGGGCACCGCTCCCTCCGTACGCCGCCTCGCCGAGCGGGCGGCGGCCCTAGGCGCGCGTGTCGTGGCCCAGACCGACACCATGCTTCACATCGAGAGCTCGGAAGCCACGGTGAAGAAGCTCCACGTCGACGCGGACGAGTTCGTCTCGAGTGGAGAAACCCGCATTTCGCTTCCCACGCCTCCGCGCGTGAGGGTGCGAAAGCGCGCTCGCTAGGACCCGCGCCCGAACTATCGCGTCGCCGCGAAGTCCGGCATCTTGTCGATTCGCCGCCGGGTCTCGCGCTTGGAACTGGTACCCGCCTTGATGTCGATGCCGGAATCCGCCGCGGCCCTCGTGCTTCCCAGGATTCGTCGTCGTCGAAGACCTTCCTGATCGCTCGATCCTTGTCCACGAACCTCTGCATCCCGACGATCGGTTCGCCCTCGGGATGGATGAGAGGGATGTGCGGCCGATTCTCGAAGGCGTTGGAGACCAGGTACAGGAGCGACTTGTGGTAGATGCCGGCGCAGTTGCCGTCCTGATCGGTCTGGTCGTCGAGCTCCGAGGCCGGTGTCCGGTTCGCGTAGCGACACGGCGTCGGCGGCATTGCGGCGAATCGGCGCGAAATCAAGGAGAACCGTCTTCACTTCGTCGCGCACCGAAGCCATGTTCACCTCAGACGGGAATCACGCGAACGCTATACGAAAAGCTCCCGCGCGGCAAAAGGCGGAAATTACTTCGCGATGCACACCCTCGATCGCCCTGCGGTATCGAGCCATGCGATCAAATCCGCGCGCTCCTTCGCATCCTTCACGCCCGCATAAGTCATCGTCGTCCCGGGGACCGCCTTGGCGGGATCGGCGAGGAAGCGATCGAGCGTCTTCGCGTCCCAGGTGAGCTTCGAGCGTCGCATCGCCTCCGAATACGGGAACCCCGGAACGATGCCGGCGCGGCGGCCGAGCACGCCGCAGTGACGCGGACCGACGCGGTCGTATTCGAGCGCGTGGCAGGCGAGGCAGCGCGAATACACTTCCTCGCCGCGCACCGGGTCCCCGCGAGTCGCGGCCTGGGAGGGCGCGACCGCGAGCGCCACCGCGGCGATCGCGATG
>JBGOST010000014.1:0-12597 GCA_041476125.1 Usitatibacter sp.
GCCGAGCGCGAATACCGCGGTGAGCGCGGGCTTGAGACTCACGCCCATGGCGCGGACCATCTCGGGGTCGCGTGTGCCCGCGCGCACGATCATCCCGAAGGCGGTCTTGTTGAGCAACAGCCAGCAGCCCAGGATCGCCGCCGCGGAGACGCCGAGCACCGTGAGCCGGTAGTACGAGTAGATGAAGTCGCCCACGAGAAGCTGCCCGCGCAGCGCCTCGGGGATTGGAAACGGCAGTCCCGACGAGCCCCACAGGAGCCTCAGGCTCTGCTCGGCGGTCATCGCGAGCCCGAACGTGAACAGCAACGCCAGCATCGGGTCCTCGCGGTAGAGCCGGCGCAGGAACAACGTCTCGATCACCATTCCAACGAGCGCCACGCCGACTGGAGCAAGCAACACGGCGCCGCCGAAGCCGAGGCGTTTCTGCACTTCGAAAGCGAAGTAGGCGCCCAGCGCGTAGAACGCGCCGTGGGCGAGGTTCACGACCCCGCCCAGGCTGAAGATGAGCGAAAGCCCCAGCGCGAGGACGATGTAATACGCGCCGACCAGCAGACCGTTGAGGATCTGCTCGATGACGATGGCTACCACGCGGTTCTCCCTCTCCCTTGGGAGAGGGCCGGGGAGAGGGTCACTACGCCATCGTGCAGGCGTTTTCTTCCCTGGTCGGCTGGATCAGCTCGAGGGACTCGTTGGGGGCCGGGACCGGCTGCACGATCTCGAATATGTCCCACTTGTCCTTCATCTTCGCCTTGTCCTTCACCTTGACCACGTACATCTCCTGCAGCAGCTGGTGGTCCCAGGCGCGGAACATGCCCTTGCGAGCCTTGAGGATGTCGAAGGTCGCGCCCTTCTCGAGATACTCGACCAGCTTCGCCGCGTCGGTCGACTTGGCCTCGGTGATCGACTGCGCCATGATCATCACGCCGACGTAGTCGCCCCACGCCTGGTTGTCGGGCGGGAAACCGTTCTTGTCCCGGAAGCGCTTGGTGAAGGCTTGCGCCGATGCGAGCTCGAGGCCGTGGTACCACAGGCTCTGCCAGTGGCCCGAGATCGAATCGATGCCCGCGGCCCAGAACGGGATCGTGTCCATCACGCCGCCGGCCACGGGGTAGGGCAGGTTGTATTCGCGGTACTGCTTCAGGAACGTGGTCTGGTCCACGCCGGCGAGGTTGATGTAGACGAAATCGGGCTTCGCCTGGCGGATCTTCAGGATGTAGGCGCTGTAGTCCGGGGTGTTCGTCGGCACCATGTCGTTGTTGATGAGCTCGCCGCCATTTTCCTTGAGGAAGCGCGAGGAGACGCGGAAGAGGTCGTGCCCGAAGGCGTAGTCGGCGGTGAGCATGTACCACTTGGCGCCGCGGATCTTGTTCTCGGCCTTCTGCCAGGTGCCGATCGTCTTCGTGTACATGGTGTTGCAGCCTTCGATGTGGAACATGAAGCGGTTGCAGTTCTTGCCGCGCAGCGCATCGGAGTTCGCACCCGTGTTGAAGAAGGGAATCCGGTAGCGCGCCACCTGCTCGCCGATGGCGAGCGCGGAGGCCGAGTTGATCTCGCCGATGAGGCAGAGCACCTTGTCGCGTTCGACGAGCCTCTGCGCCTTGGTGACCGCGGTCTGCGGGTTGACGCTGTCCTCGGCGATGAGCTCGATCTTCCTTCCCAGCAGCCCACCCGCGGCGTTGACCTCGTCCACCGCCATCGAAGCCGCCTTGAAGCCGTAGTCTCCGAGCTGGCCGAGGAATCCGGTGCGTGGAGTGAGGTGGCCGAACTTCAGGGTGTCCTGCTGGGCGCGGACGATGGCGGGGAAGCCGAGCGTTCCGGCCAATGCGCTTGCACCGGCTGCCGCTTTCAGGACGCGACGGCGCGAGCGATCGAAATCGGGCTTGTTCATGTGCTCCTCCAGAGGAAGTTTTGTTCGAATGTGACCTGCGACGACTGTGGCGATTCTGTTCCCCGCGCTCATGCGCCGCAAGGGGTCCGCCCAGGCCTGTATTTCAGTAGCGGAATCTCGGACAAGACGCCTCGTACGACTTCTCGGCCAAAACTTTCGACATTACCGGACACAGCGAGTAGGCTTGCCGCTGCTTGATTGTGGTGACACATGGGAGGGAACAGCCATGACGGGAAAGAACACGATATTGACAGCCGCCTGTGCCGCGCTGATTCTGGGGTTTGCTCTTGGCGTATCACCCGCGCTCGCGCAAGTTGTCGCCATACAGTCGCAGGATATCAACGCGCCTGGATTTGCCGCCGATCTCATTGAAGCAAAGCGCAGCGACGGCGTGCTCAGCGTCAAGGTGCGCCTGAAAAATACCGGCACAAAGGCCGCGAACGTCAAGATCTACGAACACACCAAAATCGATGCGTTCTATATCCAGGCCGAAGGCAAGAAGTACTTCGTGCTGCGTGATACGGAAAAGGTGGCTCTCGCCGCCCCATCGGATACCTACGATGGGAGGCTTGCACCAAAGGTTGCGCCTGGAGCGAGCTTCACCTGGTGGGCGAAGTACCCCGCGCCGCCCGCTAACGTGAAAAAGTTCAGCTTCAATTGGCCGCTAGGCGCGCCGTTCGATGACGTGCCGATAACCGACAAATGACGGAGGCGGCATATGCGTCTCCCAGTTGGTATCGCGACACTGCTGCTGGCATTTGCCGCCGGCGCGGCAGTGACCCAGAAGTATTCCGACCCCGACGATCCGGCCACGCAGGCGGCCGCCCGTGGTGCGCTCGGCAGCGCGAAGATACTCGATATCGTCGGCATGGCACGGGGTATCGAGAGCAAGACACGCGGTATCGAGAGCGTGCTCAAGGACCTCAATGCCAAGGTGACTGATAAGGAAATCCGCATCGAGCTGGCGGCGGATGTGCTGTTCGATTTCGACAAGCATGATCTTCGTCCGGAAGCGTTTCCGAGCCTGGAAAAAGTGGCGGAAGTGCTGCGTTCGCGAGCCGGTTCACCGGTGGCCATCGAGGGGCATACCGACGGCAAGGGCAGCGATGCCTACAACCAGCCGCTTTCGGAAAAGCGCGCGCAGGCGGTACGGGAATGGCTGGTGAAAAATGGCGGCGCATCAGCCGCAAAAATAACGACCAAGGGCTGGGGAAAGTCCAAGCCGATCGTCCCCAATGCCCGGCCCGATGGCAGCGACGACCCGGAGGGGCGGAAAAAGAACCGGCGTGTCGAGATTACGGTGCGCACCGGCTAACCCGCGATGAACAACGCGACACGCGCGTCGATCCTCTTTGCCCTGCTGGTCCCCCTGGGCTTGGTGGTGCATGCCTCCGATGCGCCATTCATGATCGCGCAGACGCTTCCGGGGCAACTGCCCGGCCAAAAGCCTCCGGGCCAGCTTCCGGGAGCTTCGCCTGCACCCTCGAAGCCAGCGACCGCGGCATCGCCAAGCACGAGTTCGGCATTGCCTGGCACTGCCTGTTGCAATGTCACCGCGATCAACAAGACCACGGGCGTCGTGAGCGCGCGCGAGAAGAACGGCGGGCGCACGATCGAGATCAAGGCAACGCCTGTGCAGACGCAGAACCTGCGCGTCGGCCAGGACCTCTTCGCCAATCTCGAGACGAAGAAAGCGTCGCTCGACGGCAAGGTGATCTGCTGCGATCTCATCTTCGCGGCGGCGGCACCGAGCGCCCTGCCGGCAAAGACCGCGGGAGGCTTGCTCGCGGTGCCTGCACCGGGAATGACTGCTCCGACGCCCGCGCAGCCAAGCCTCACCACCGTCCCGAAGCAGGACGCACGCTGCGCCAGCGCAACGATGACGAGCGCATTGTTTCTCAAGATCGACAAGATTCCAGGCGATTCGCTCGACAAGTGTTACCGCGATGAGATCGAGCTGCTGGGTTTTACGAACTCCGGCAACGCGATCACGATCACCAAGAGGATCGATACCAGCACGCCGCGCCTGTTCTCCGCTGCACTCCAAGGCCTCGTGATGCCCGCGGCAATCCTCACGGTACTGGAAAGCGGAGCCCAGCGACGGATCTTGCGGTACACGATGAAAAATGCCGTGGTCAACTCCATCGACCAGGTTGCAGGATCGGACAACCGCGAGACCGTACAGTTTCGGTTCAGTAGCCTGACGACCGAGACAGAAACAAGCACTGCGACCGCAGGATCTTCGTCACCCCGATCGATTGCCGTTTCCTTTACCCTCGGTCCGGCGCAGAGCGCCGCCAGCGCGCTGAACAGCGGAGTGAGCACAGGACGGTTCCAGGACTTTGTCGTCGTAAAGCCGCTTGACGCTTCCTCACCCAAGCTGATGCAGGCGAAGCAGTCGGGTCAGCCGATTCCGGAAATCGTCATCACACTGCGGTCGGGCAGCGATTCGCTCACGTACAGACTCTCGAATGTGCTGATCGCCAGCGACGTCCAGCAGGGAAGCGGCGCAGGACAAAGCGAAACCGTGCACCTGAAACCGTCGAAGGTGATGTTCGAGTACAACTCCGGCAGCCGGCCCGGCGCAGCGGTGAAAGGCGGTTGGGACGTCAAGGCGAACACAAAGGTCTAGCGCTATCGGATCGTGGCGTTCGATTACCGCCATCAACAAGGCCACGGCGTGACCGCGTAACGAATATCCGACCAACGCCGACAACACGCCGAAGATGTACATGACGCTTCCAGCTGCGACACTGACTCTTGTGCCTGTAGCCCCCACCTGAGCCGCCTTCTCCGCCGCGGTGTTGAAGCTCAAATTGAATCCGCGCGTCAAGCAGTGGCTCGGTGCTGGACTCCTGCTTCTCATCTCCGCCGCGTTCGCGCTGGAGGCCTTCGATCGGCAGTGGGAGCTCGATGCGGCGCGAAAGCTTGCTGACTCGGGCACTCAGGCCGATGCCACCGTGACCCACATGAAATGCTGTGCCCAAGGGCGCTTTGGCAAGAGTGGAAGAAGTTACATCACCTATCGCTTCCAGGTGGGCGAACGGCAATTCGGGGGGACAGATCGCGAAATCCCTCCCGACAAATACGCGGGGGTTCAGGTGGGCTCGAAAATTCCTGTGCGATTCAACCCGGCGAATCCCAGTCGGCATATCGCGCTTCTGGAGCTTGCCGAGCTCGAGCTATGGGGCTACCGGATTGGTTTCAGCCTGCTTTCCCTGAGTCTTCTGACTTGGTGCGTCCTGCGCCTGCGCAATCCACGTTGGAAGGAGATGGCCTCAGAAGCCGAACGCGCGCGGCAGCCGCCGGCGGTCTGATGATGACTTTCGGCGGGCTCGGCGCCGCCGTCCGGCGAGGGTGACCGCCCAGGCCTGCATTTCAGTAGCGGAAGCTGGGATCCATCCGGTCGAGCTTGCGAAGCAGCGCCGGCCACTCCATCACGCCGAAGGGGCGCCGCGTCTGCGGCTGGTAGTTGAGGTAGGTTTCGTTCAGCACCGGCTTGGGGACGGAGCGCAGCTTCTCGCCCGTCGCCATGGCGGCGAGTTGCGAGCGGCACGAGAGCTCGAGGCGATGCATCCAGTTGAATGCCTCGCCCACGGTCTTGCCCACGGTCAGCAAGCCGTGATTGCGAAGGATGAGCGCCTCGCCGTCGCCGAGATCGCGCAACAGGGATTCTTCTTCCTTGCTGTCCAGCACCACGCCCTGGTAGTCGTGGTATCCGATCTTGAGGAAGCGCATGGACGTCTGCGAGATCGGCAGCAGCCCGCATTCGAGCGCCGAGACCGCCATGCCCGCCCACGTGTGGGTGTGGATGACGCACGCGACCTCGTGACGGGCGCGGTGGATGGCGCCGTGGATCACGTAGCCCGACTTGTTGATGCCGTAGTCCAGGTCTCCGAAGTCGGGCCGGGCGAGGATGTTGCCCTCGACGTCGAGCTTGATGAGGCTGGACGCCGTGACTTCCTCGTAGAGCATCCCGTATGCATTGATGAGGAAAGCGTTGTCTTCGCCCGGAACCCGCGCCGAGATGTGGTTCGCTAGCATGTCGGACATCTCGTAGTGCGCGACCAGGCGGTAGCAGGCGGCCAGGTCCACGCGCGCCTTCCACTCCTCGGCGGTGCAGCGGTCCTTCATCGACTTGAGCGGCAGGTATTCGGCTTTGGACATGGCGATTTCCTCAATCGGCCGAGGCGCCGGAATCGCGCACCGCGGTTTTCCACTTTTCGTATTCGCTGCGCACGAAGGCGCCCAGCTTTTCCGGCGATCCCCCGACCGGATCGCCACCGTCGTCGATCATGCGCGCCTCCACCGCCTTGTCCGAGATGAACTCGTTGGTGACCTTGTTGAGCAGGGCGATGACCTCGGGCGGCGTTCCCCTGGGCGCGAAAAGGGCGGTCCACGAGCCCGCCTCGAATCCGGGATAACCCGATTCGGCGACCGTGGGCACGTCGGGCATCGACCGCGAGCGATGCGTGCTGCTCACGGCGAGGGCGACAAGGCTGCCCGCCCTGATGTGCGCGATGACCGAGGGGATGGTCGCGAACATGAACTGCAGGCGCCCGGCGAGGAGGTCCTTCAGCGCTTCGGCGCCCTTGTACGGAATGTGCGTCGCGGTGAACCCGGCTCGCGAGGCGAAGATGTAGCTCGACAAGTGTGCCGAGGTCCCGATCCCCGTCGACCCATAGTTGAGCTCCCCCTGACGTGATCTCGCATAGGCGACGAAGCCCTCGAGGTTGGCCACCTTGAGCGAGGGATGCACGACCAGCACGTTGGGCACATCGGAGATCTGCGTGATCGGGGCGAGATCCGTGAGCGGGTTGTACGTGAGGTTCTTGTAGAGCGAGGGATTCACCGCCATCGGGCCCACCGTGTTGACGAGGAGGGTGTAGCCATCGGGCGCCGCGCGCACGGCTATCTCGGTGCCCAGGTTGCCGCCGGCACCCGGACGGTTCTCGACCACGAACGGCTGCTTCAAGCGCTCGGAGAGCCGCTGTGCGAGCATGCGCGCCATGACGTCGGTCGTCCCGCCCGCGGTGAACGCCACCAGGATCTTCACCGGCTTCGTGGGATATTGCTGGGCGGCCGCGGTGGCCGCCACCAGCGCGGCGAGCGCGGCCAGCCATCTCAGGAGTGTCATCATTTTCCTCGGGAAGCCAGTGTATGGCCCGCCTGACGTAGGAACTTGCTGACAATAATATCAGTGCATGTCGCATGCAATTTCGGCTACGACTACGTGGGCAATCTCACCAAGGTGACGCTGCCCGATTCCTCCTGGGTGCAGTACGCCTACGACACTGCGAGCGCTCTCGTCGGCGTTGGGCTTCCCCCAGTTTCCCGGACAGCCTAGTTAGGTGCTTTTTTGTTGCAGTTCTGCCATTTTTTATGGCATTATGAGTGCCATGAAATCAACCATCGACGCGGCAGGCCGCATCATCGTGCCCAAGGCGATGCGCGACGCTCTCGGGTTCAAGCCCGGCCAGCCGCTTGAAATCCGGGTCGGCGAGGGGCGCCTCGAGGTAGAGATCGCCTCGACACCGATGCAATTGAAGAAGAGAGGCAAAGGAATGGTGGCCGTCCCGGGCGCGGACCTTCCGCCGCTCACCGCCGAGCAGGTCCGCGAGACTCTCGAGCGCATGCGGCGTTGAAGGCGGCCGATACGAGTCTCGTTGTCGCTGCCTTTGCGTCCTGGCACGAGAGTCACGAAGCTGCGCGGCGAGCGCTCGACAACGGGCTGCGCCTCATAGAGCATTGCGCGCTCGAAACCTATTCCGTACTCACGCGCCTGCCGGCCCCGCACCGCGCCCCGGGTCCCGTGGTTCGTGATTTTCTCCAAGCGCGCTTTCCCGACTCGTTCTTGCGGTTGAATCCCTCGGACTACAAGAGCTTCATTCTGAAGCTGCCCGATCAGGGGATCACCGGTGGCGCTGCCTATGACGCGCTGGTCGCAGCCACGGCCGCAGGCTTCGATGCGGAGCTCGTCACCTGCGATCGGCGCGCGCTCCCGGTCTACGAACGCTACGGGGTCCGCACGCAATTCATCTCGTGACGCGTGCGTCGTGGCCGAAGATGCGCGAGGCTGCAATTGAGACGTTTCTAGACCTTCTCGAGCAAGGTCCATCCGATTGCCCCTGCGTCTTCAACCCATGGCGTGACTGGGACGAGCGCGACCGCAAACCGGGGCGTACGGCGCCCCCGCAGCGGCGCGAGAACATGGCGGCGTACCTCGCGGCGCGGCGAACGCGCGCTCGCGTGATGCTGCTGGGCGAGGCGCCGAGCCACCGCGGCTGCCGATTCACCGGGATCGCGTTCTGCTCCGAGACCGAGCTCGTCCAAAAGCCCGGCTTGGTCGCGCGCAAGCCGCTCGCGCTCACCAGCCGCGATGCGGCGATCCGGCCGCAGCGCGAGCGCAGCGCCGCGGTGATCTGGAGCGAGATCGAGAGAAGCGGCAAGCCGTTCGAAGTCGTCCTGTGGAATGCATTTCCGTGGCATCCGTATCGCGACGAGGGCGGCGCTGCATCGGGCCCCTGCGGACCGTCGAGCAATCGCAAGCCGCGCTTGACGGAGGTCGCCCACGGCCGCGCGGCGCTGGAAGCGATGTTGCGCTGCTTCACGCGCGATCTCGAAGTGTTCGCGGTAGGCAAGGTCGCCGAAGAGGCCCTCGCGCGCTGGGGAAGCGTCAAGTGCGCGGGCTACATTCGCCACCCGGCGCAAGGCGGGGAGAGCCTGTTTCGCGCGCAATTCCGCAGCCAGGTCGCCGCTCGCTTATAGTCCGCCCATGTTCGCTGACATCGACACGCCCGCCCTTCTGCTCGACGCCGGCAAGCTCGAGCGCAATTGCCTGCGCATGCGCGAGCGCGTGCGCTCGCAGGGCGCGATGCTTCGGCCCCACGTGAAGACCGCGAAGAGTGTCGAAGTGACCCAGGTCGCCCTCGACGCGCCCGAGGGCCCGATTACCGTCTCCACGCTGCGCGAGGCCGAATACTTCTTCGACCGCGGCTTCCGCGACATCCTCTACGCGGTGGGCATCGTGCCCGGCAAGGTGCCGCGCATCGCCGAGCTCACCCGGCGCGGCGCGCGGGTGAGCGCGATCGTCGATAGCGTCGAGGGCGCGCGGGCTCTTCTCGCGGCGGCCGCCAAGGCGCAGGTGCGCGTCCCGACGCTGATCGAGATCGACAGCGACGGCCATCGCGCCGGCATTCCCCCCGGGGATCCACGGCTTGCCGAAGTCGCCGCGACCTTGGGCGATTCCCTGCGGGGCGTCATGACGCACGCGGGCGATTCGTACAACTGCGCGTCTCCCGAGGCGATCCGCGCGGTTGCGGAGAGGGAGCGCGCGTCGGTCGCCGACAGCGCCGACGCGCTTCGCCGCCTCGGTCACGCGTGCCCGGTGGTAAGCGTGGGCTCGACGCCGACGGCAACGTTTGCCGAATCGTTCGCGGGCGTGACCGAAGTTCGCACCGGCGTCTATGTCTTCCACGACCTCGTCATGGCCGGGCTTGGCGTGTGCGGCGTGGAGGACATCGCGATCTCGGTGATCGCGAGCGTCATCGGCCACCGGCGCGACAAGAACTGGATCCTCACCGACGCGGGCTGGATGGCGATGTCGCGCGACCGGGGAACGGCGAACCAGAAGGTCGACCAGGGCTACGGCCTGGTGTGCGACGCCGCGGGCGGCCCGATCGACGACCTCATCGTCGCCGACGCCAACCAGGAGCAGGGCATCATCGCGCGCAGGGACGGCGGCCCCATCGATCTCTCGCGCTTCCCCATCGGCTCCCAGCTGCGCATCCTCCCCAACCACGCCTGCGCTACCGCCGCGCAGCACGCCGAGTACCACGTGCTGAGAAACGGGAAGCCTGCGGAAACCTGGGAACGCTTCGGAGGCTGGTGAGGTTCTCCCTCTCCCTTGGGAGAGGGCCGGGGAGAGGGTAAGCGTTATTCCGCCTTGATCCCCGCCGCCTTCACGACCCTTGCGTACTTGGCGAGGTCGTTGCGGATCTGCTCGCCCAACTGCTCGGGAGTGCCGGGCGTCGCGACGATGCCGAGCGTGGAGAGCTTCTCCACCATCTCGGGGCTCGACAGCACGGCGTTCAGCTCGCGGTTGAGTTTCTCGACGACGGCGCGCGGGGTCTTCGCCGGCGCGAGGATCGCAACCCACGAGCTCACTTCAAAACCCGCCACGCCGCTCTCGATGAACGTCGGCACCTCGGGCAGCGATGGCGCGCGAACGAGGCTGGAGACCGCGATGGGAACGAGCCTGCCCGCTTTCAAGTGCGTGTATGCGCCGGCCACCGCGGTGTACACGAGGGGAATCTGTCCCCCGAGCGCATCGGTCATCGCCTGCCCGCCGCCCTTGTAGGGGATGTGCGTGAGGTTCGCACCCGTGCGCTGCTTCAGCAGCTCGCCCGCGATGTGCGGCGTGCCTCCGACCCCGGAGGTGCCGTACGAAACGCCGTTGGGTTGCTTCTTCGAATAGGCGATGAGCTCCTGCAGCGTCCTCGCGGGAAGGGAAGGGTGGGCCACGATGATGAGCGTCGCATCGCCGATCTTGCCGATGGGTGCGAGCTCGGTGGCGACATCGAAGGGAAAGTTGGTGAACACGTGCGGATTGATGACGAGCGTCCCGTCGAATCCCAGCACGAGCGTGTAGCCGTCGGGCGGAGCGTTCACCACGAATTGCGTGCCGATGTTGCCGGACGCTCCGGGCTTGTTCTCGACCACGATGGGTTGTCCCAGGCGCCTCGAAAGCGCTTCGGCCACGACGCGCCCGCTCGTATCCGTGACACCGCCGGCCGCGAACGGAACGATGAGCCGGATCGGCTTGTCGGGATACTGGGCCTGCAATGCCGTCGCGCTCAAGAGCGCGGCGACCAATCCAAGAAGCCGCTTCAACATCGTTCTCTCCTCTGCCGGGACGGGTTTCCCATGGGAATCCGGGCAAAAAATCGTTATAATTCCACCTCTTCGCGCCCGTAGCTCAGTTGGATAGAGTACCTGGCTACGAACCAGGGGGTCGTGGGTTCAAATCCTGCCGGGCGCGCCAGATCAAGGGAAAAAAGGCCTGTCGATGAGACGGGCTTTTTTTCGTCAGAGGCTCAAGGGGCCGGTTCAGGGCTGGAACACGTCCTCGATTCGCGCCTTGAACAGCCGCGCGATCTTGAATGCGAGCTCCAGGCTCGGGTCGTACTTGCCGGTCTCGATTGCGTTGATCGTCTGGCGCGAGACGCCGAGCTTCTCCGCCAGCACACCCTGCGACCATTCGCGTTGGGCGCGGCGCTCCTTCAGGTCGTTGCGCACGTCAGCGGTATCTTTGGTTTACGACCGCGAAGCACAAGACGTAGAGCAGGGGCAGCAATACCCAGATGTCGCGCAGGGGGAGCCCCAAGGGACTCGCGGGGCTGTCCAGAAGGCCCAGGGTCATCAGCACGAGCATGGTGGTGGGGAACGCCAGCGCCAGCGCTTCGAGGTGAATACGTCGCCGCAGCTCGTCGATGTCCTTTAGGGCGCGCCGCACGACCCACACGAACCAGAAGAACGCGATAACCGGGATGTTCGCGACCACGATGTCCCAGTGGGGCTCTGGCGCCATCGTTTCGAAGACGTAGCGTGCGGCCAAGTATGCGAGGAGCCAGGTCAGGCCCGCGACGAACACGCGGCGCGGGGAGTTGCTAGTGAAGTGGATGGTCGGACCGGAGTTCATACGGCACCTTTACCATTGTCAAGTAAACTTGACATCGAGAGTAGCTGTGACAAGGCACCTTGTCAAGTATGCTTTACATCGGCGCCGCAACCGTCATTTGGAACGGCACACGAAATTGATGTTCTGATTGGCTGAGACTGGAGATTCGGCGGAAAGGTGCGTCTGCCGAGTCTGGGTATCCGCTATCGGCCAGAAGCTGCCGCAGTTTCGGAGACGAACCATGAAACCAATGAAGCCAGCAGCCATTTTCGTGCGCCCTCCGGAGTCCCGTTTGCCTGGCGGCACGACAGTCCGCATCACCAGTCGCGAAACGGGTGGAGCGTATTGCGTCTGTGAAATGACCACGATGCCGGGCGACGGCATGCCGCTCCACGTTCATGATCGAGACGAAGAGTTCTACTACATCCTCGAAGGGGCTTACGAGATCCAGGCGGGCGATGAACGATTTACCGCCGAAGCGGGTTCGATGATCGTGATTCCGCGGGATGTGCCCCACAGGTTTCGCAATAACGGCAATGTGGTCGCTCGGGCCCTGATGATTTTTCGTCCCGGAGGATTCGACGAGTTGATTGGCGAGATGCGTCAGGCCGCCGCGGCCGGCAAAGTCGACGAGGAGCAGCGTCATGCAATTCTCACGAAATGGGGAGTCACCTTTCTCGATGGGAAGCCGTAGGTCGTGCGAATTATCGGCCATGGAGAACGTCGAAGTAGTTGCCGAGCTCTAAGGGCACAGCAGTAGCTGCGAAATTATTGTTCTGATTGGTTGAGACTGGAACAGAATGGGGGCAAGCGCTGTAAGTAACTGAATTAACAAATCTAGAAGTGTCCCTACGAACCACGGGTTCTTCAGACGCTCCCTTGGTCAGCTGCTCCAGGTACTGCTGCGCGCGGTGTTTCGAGTAGTGGTCGATGACCACTTGGGCCAGAACCAGGACCAATACGCCGGCGGCCGCACCATGCACCCAGCCGCGTTGCGACGCCACGAAGGCAAGGAGCGCCAGAAAGCCCA
>JBGOST010000015.1:0-12581 GCA_041476125.1 Usitatibacter sp.
AGGCGCTCGCGGGCTGGCGCGGCGCGAGCGCCTCGATGTAGGCCTCGAGGCGGGCGAGCTCCTCGCGAAAGACCGCCATCGAGTCCTTCACGGCGCCCCAGTCGTTCAGGCGGCTCGCGCGCTCGAGCCGGTCGCACGCGGCCGCGAGCGGCATCGCGCCGATCGTCTTGCTCGCGCCCTTGATGCGGTGGGAGGCGCGCAGCACCTCCTGCATCTCGCCTTTCTCGACCGCGTTCACCAGCAGGTTCGCGTCTTCGGCGTTGTACTGCCGGAATCGCGTCAGGATCTCCCGCTCGAGCTCCGCACTTCCTCCGGTAATCTCGGCGAGCGTGGCGGCATCGACGACCACGGCACCCGACACGCGGGCACCGCTTCCTTGCGCCCGGTCGGCCTCGCCGATCGGCGGCATGAAGCCGGGCAGCGGCAGCCAATGCTCGAGCGCGCGCGCTAGCAGCGACAGCTCGACCGGCTTGGAAAGGTAGTCGTCCATGCCGGCGGCGAAGCAGTTCTCCGCCTCGCCGCCGATCGCATTCGCAGTGCAAGCGATGAGGATCGTTCGGGCGTGTCCACCGCGCGCCTCGCAGGCGCGTATGTGGCGCGCGAGCTCGTAGCCGCTCATCTCCGGCATGTTGCAGTCGGTGACCACCACGCCGAAGGCCCCGGAATTCCACTTGTCGAGCGCCTCCAGGCCGTTCTCGGCGACCTCCGCGGCGTAACCCAGCGCGTTCACCTGCTTCAACAGCACCATCCGGTTGATCGGGTGGTCGTCGACCAGCAGCACGAGGGTTCCTTCGCGTCGCGCCTGCTCCGCGGAGGGCGCGCTGCGCCTGCCCACGAACGCCGCCGCGCCGTCGGCGCTCGACGCCATGCCCGGGTGCGCGGCCGGGGCCTGGGCGGCAGGCAGCGGCAGCAGGAGCGACATGCTTGTTCCCACACCCACCTCGCTTTGCATCTCGATGCGCCCGCCCATGAGCGTGGCGAGCCTCTGGCAGATGGAAAGCCCGAGCCCGGTGCCGCCGTAGATATGCGAGGTTTCGTCGTTCGCCTGGGAAAACGGGCGGAACAGCCGCTCCATCTCCTCGCGGGAAATCCCGATGCCGTTGTCCTCGACCGTGAAGCGCACCAGGTCCTCGGCTTCGCGGCGCTCGGCGAGCTCGGCGCGGATCGTGACCTCGCCCTTGGCGGTGAACTTGATCGCGTTGCTCACGAAAGTGGTGAGGACCTGTTGCAGGCGCGGCGGATCCACGATCACCGCGGGACTGATGCGCGCGTCGGTGAAGCGGGTGAGCACCAGCCCCTTGCTGCTCGCGTTGCCCGAGTAGATGTTCCAGACGCGATCGATCACGCCCGCGACCGAGGCGACCTGGGGCTTGAGCTCGAGCTTGCCGGCCTCGATCTTGGAGAAGTCGAGGATGTCGTCGATGATGCGCAGCAGCGACTTGCCCGATTCGCGCACGATCCCGAGCGTGGTGCGCTGCTCGCCGTCGAGCTTGCCGAGCGCGAGCAGCTCGAGCATGCCGAGCACGCCGTTCATCGGAGTGCGGATCTCGTGGCTCATGGTCGCGAGGAAGGTGCTCTTGGCGCGGTTCGCGGCATCGGCCGCTTCCTTCGCCTCGACCAGCGCGCGCTCCATCTCCTTCTTCTCGGTGACGTCGGCCCAGTGACCGCTCCACAGGAAGCTGCCGTCGGGGTATGCGCGCGGGCTCGCCGAGGTGCGAAACCAGCGCACCGGCCCCTCGCGGGTCTTCACGCGATAGTCGATCTCGACCGGGCTCAGGGTCTTTTGCGCCTCGGCGAGCGTCTCGAAAGCGCGCGCACGGTCGGATTCGAGAATGGTGTCGACCACGACCGCGGGATCGCGCAGTGCGGCCTCGCGATCGATCCCGCGCGCGCGCTCGGCGCTGCGGCTGATGAATTCGTAGCGGTAGGTCCCGTCAGGATACGAGCGGTATTGGAAGACGGCCCCGGGAAGCGCCTCGGCGAGATCCGACATGCGCGATTCGGCGCGGTGGCGGGCGCGCGACTCGGCGACGAATGCGCCGTAAGCCGGGACCATCACCAGCAGCAGCACCCCCACCCCGACCACCAGGATGCGGATCGCATGGTCGTAGTCTTCCTGCTGGCCCTTGCGGCGGCGTTCGAGCTGCTGCAGTTCGGCGCCGCGCAATTGTGAAGTGACCTCGTAGATCCTGGCGCTCGCCTCCTGCCCCAGGCCGCTCGCCACGCGCGGTATCAGCTCTTGCACGCTGAGAGCGCGGCGCATCGTTTCGTTCTCGCGCATGATCGCCAGGCGTTCGGAGATGAGCGGAGCGAGCGAGCGGACCTTGCCCTGCAGCGAGACCAGGCTGGAATGGCGCTCCAGGTCCGAGACGTGCTTCGCCAGCCTTGCGAAGGCGTTGTCGCGCTCCACGATGAAGCGGTCTTCCCGCGAAATGAGGAAGGCGCGTTGCGCCGATTCCGCCCGGCTCACTTCCTCGTTGATCCCGCCGATGTCCTGCAGCGCCTGGAGGGTCTGGTCGACTTCCGCGGCGGCATCGCGGGTCTCGACGGTGGCGTCGTACAGGGTCCAGCCCAGAACGAGGCAAAGCGCGGCCGCCGCCAAGAATCCCACATGGCCTAGCGTGCTGGATCCAATGCGCCTCAAATCGCCCCTCGTGTCTTGCGGCTCCTCGGCCGCTTGGCCGTCGCGTCCCTGAAAAGGCCCGCTATCCAACGTACGCGCCTTCCCGCTACGGCGCCCTACCCGGGGAAGTAGGATCGGCACCCGTCCCCACCCCGAAAACACTCTGCTAGACTCGATTTATCCCCGCAAAAACAGGAAATTCGGCCATGCGTACCCGCGTATCCCTGCTGTTGTTCGCCATTGCCGCGACGGCGGCGGCCCAGTCCCTTCCGGTCTTTCCCCCCAGGAACGCCCCGCACACCTTTTTCGGCACCGTCGTCGACGACCCGTACCGGGCGCTCGAGGACGTGAAGGACCCCGCCGTCGCGGCGTGGATGAAGGCGCATTCCGACTACGCGCAGGCCACGCTGCAGGGCCTCAAGGGGTACGCGGCCCTGAAGGCGAGAGTCGCCGAGCTCGATAACGCGGTCTCCGCGCGCGTGGACACGGTGCGACGCGCGCGCGGGGGAGAGATCTTCTTCACGCGGCGCGGCGCCACGGAAAACACGCTCAAGCTCTACCTGCGCTCGGCCGACGGCCGCGAGACGATGCTCGCCGATCCGGACGACTGGCAGAAGGAGACCGGCAAGCCGCACGCCATCAACTACTTCGCGCCCTCGCCCGATGCGAAGCTCGTCGCCTTCGGCGTTTCCGCCGCCGGCAGCGAGGCTGCGTCGATCTACGTGATGGAGACGGCGACGCGCAAGCGCATCGGCTCTCCCATCGATCGCGCGCAGTACCCGCAGGTGAGCTGGAGTCCCGACGGCAAGTCGTTCTTTTTCATGCGCGAGCAGAAGCTCGAGCCGGGAATGCCCGCCACCGAGCGCTACCAGAACGGGCGCAACTTCCTCTACACCGTCGGCGCCGATCCCGAATCGAGCATCCTCGTCCTCGGGCCGGGCGTTTCCCCGCGCGTCACCATGCAGCGCACCGACTTTCCCTACGTGATTGCGATCCCGGGATCGAAGTTCGCGATCGCGGGCATCTTCGCGGGCGTGCAGAGCGAGATCACGCTGTACGCCGCGCCGCTGGACACGGTCGGCAAGCCCGGAACGCCGTGCGTGAAGATCTGCGTCCCGGCCGACGAGGTAACGCACTTCGCGGTGAAGGGCGTCGACATCTACCTCCTCACCTATCGCGACAGCCCGCGCTTTTCGGTCATCCGCACCGGGCTTGCCGCCCCCGACCTGAAGGGCGCGAAAACCGTGGTCGCCGCGAGCAGCCAGGTGCTCACCAACCTCGCCGCGGCGAGCGATGCGTTGTACTTCGAGGCGCGCGACGGCGCCGTGAAACGCCTGAAACGGCTCTCGTGGAAAGCGACGCAAGCCGTGGAGGTCAAGCTGCCGCTCGAGGGCGCGGCGGGCATCATGAGCGCCTCGCCCGACGTCGAGGGCGCGATGGTAAGCCTCGCGGCGTGGACGCGTGCCCGCGAGATTTTCGCCGTCGACGCGACGGGCAACGTGAAGAACACCGGCCTGCAGCCGCTCGGCCCCTTCGACGCGCCCGCCGATCTCGTGGCGACCGAGGTGCGGGTGAGAAGCCACGACGGCGCGATGGTGCCGCTCTCGATCATCCACAAGAAGGGCGTGGCGCTCGACGGGCGCAATCCGACGCTGCTGTACGGATACGGCTCCTACGGCATCACCGAGGAGCCGGGATTCAACCCGACCCGCCTCGCGTGGCTCGAGCGCGGCGGGGTCTTCGCGGTGGCGAATGTGCGCGGCAGCGGGGTCTACGGGCAGGATTGGTACAAGGCGGGATACAAGGCGACCAAGCCCAACACGTGGAGGGACCTCATCGCGTGCGGCGAGTACCTCATCGCGCAAAAGTACACGACGAACACGCGGCTCGGAATCCTCGGCGGAAGCGCGGGCGGCATCCTCGTCGGGCGCGCCCTGACCGAGCGCCCGGACCTGTTCGCCGCGGTCGTTCCCGCGGTCGGCGTGCTCGATGCGGTGCGCGCGGAGACCACCGCGAACGGCGTGCCCAACATCCCCGAGTTCGGGACGGTGAAGAAGGAGGATGAATTCCGCGCGCTGCTCGCGATGAGCAGCTACCACCACGTGAAGGAGGGCACCAAGTATCCCGCGGTGCTGCTGGTGCACGGCGTGAACGATCCGCGCGTGGACGTCTGGCACTCGAGCAAGATGGCGGCCCGGCTGCTCGCGGCGAGCACCTCAGGCAAGCCGGTGCTGCTCGACCTCGACTACGAGAGCGGCCACGGCATCGGCAACACCAAGCTGCAGCGCCAGAAGCAGGTCACCGACTACTACGCGTTCCTCCTCTGGCAGGAAGGGCATCCGGACTTCAGGCAGGGAAAGTAACTAGGCGGCGACCGTGCTCGCTTCGCGCTGGCGCGCGAGCAACGCCGTCATCTCGTCGCGCGGCACGGGCCTTCCCATGAGGTAGCCCTGCATCTGGTCGCAGCCAAGCGACTTCAGCGCCTGCGCCTGCTCCTCGGTTTCAACCCCTTCGGCGACGACTGCGAGCTCGAGCGAGTGCGCGAGCGTCACGATCGTGGCGACCAGCGTCCGGGTATCGGGATCGTCGAGCATGGCTTCGGTGAACGAGCGGTCGATCTTGAGCGCCTGGATCGGCAGCCTGGCGAGGTAGCCGAGCGACGAATAACCGGTGCCGAAGTCGTCGATCGAGATGTTCAGGCCGAAGTCGTGGACCGCCGCGAGCTTGAGAATGCTTCCCTCGATGTCCTCCATGAGAAGGCTCTCCGTGATCTCCAGGTCGATCGCCGGAGGCACAGTGGCCGCGCCGATCGCCTCCTTCACGACCGCGACGAAATCATGGCGATGGAGCTGGGTCACGGAGACATTCACCGCGATGCGCGGAGCGTCGACACCCTGCTCGATCCAGTGGCGGTGGTCGCGGACCGCTTGCGTGAGCACCCAGGCGCCGACTTCCCGGATCATGCCGGTCTCCTCCAGCAGCGGGATGAACTGCGCCGGAAACACGAGTCCCAACTTGGGGCTCTGCCAGCGGATGAGCGCCTCGACCGCGACGATGCGTCGATGGTGGAAATCGACCTTGGGCTGGTAGTGAAGCCGGAACTCGGCGTTGGCGAGCGCGCCGCGCAGCAGGCTCTCCATCGCCAACTGCTCGGCGATGCGGGTGGTCATCTGTTCGGCGTAGAAGAGGTAAGGCTCGCCCCCCGACTTGGCGCGCGCGACCGCCGCTTCGGCGTGGCGAAGCAGCAGCCCGGCGCTCGCGCCGTCGCCCGGATGGAGCGCGATACCCGCCTTGGCCGTCACGCGGAAATCGGATCCATCGAGGCTGAATGGCCCGGCGAGGCATTCGCGCAAGAGCTCCTCGAGGCTGCGCGCGATATCGCTATCCTGCTTCAAGCCGACCAGGACGATCGCAAATCGATCCGCGCTCACGCGGGCAAGCCGGCTCGCGTCCGGCATCCAGCGCTGCAGGCGCTCACCCATCTGCGCGACGAGGTCCTCGTGAGCTTTGCGCCCGAGGCTGTCGTTGACGGCGACGAGGCGTTCGAGCTCGACCACCACGACCGCGAGCTTGCGGCCCTCCTGCCGCGCCAAGCCGATGAGTTGCGCCAGGCGCTCGCCGAAGAGGGTGCGGTTGGCGAGGCCCGTAACCGGGTCGTAGTACGCGAGATAGTCGATCTTCGCCTGTTTCTCGCGCCGCGCCCGCGCCTCGCGCAGCTCGCGCTGGAACGCGGGCAGGAGGCGCGCGAGGTTGTTTTTCATCACGTAATCGCTCGCGCCCGCCTTCATGGCCGCGACCGCCAGCTCCTCGCCGATCGTGGCCGAGACGAGTATGAAGGGAAGCTCGGCACTGTGTCGCCTGACAATCTCCACCGCGGCGAGCCCGCTGAAAGCCGGCATCTGGTAATCGCTGATGACGCAGTCCCAGTCCTCGCCTGCGAGAGCCGCTTGCAAACCCGCCGGCGTGTCGACCCTCTCGAATTCAAGCGCGGCGTCGTGGCGCTCGAGCAGATGGGTCACCAGGAGGGCGTCGTCTTCGGAATCTTCGACCAAAAGGACGCGCAAAGGTGGGTTTGTCATGGCGTTTCGGTCAAGGCGCCAGCGTGAAATGGAAGGTCGCGCCCTGGTCCACCGCGCCTTCGGCCCAAACGCGCCCGCCATGCCGGCGCACGATGCGCTGCACCGTCGCCAGGCCGATGCCGGTTCCCTCGAATTCGCTCTTCGTGTGCAGCCGCTGGAACGGCGTGAAGAGCTTGGAGGTGTTTGCCGGGTCGAACCCGGCCCCGTTATCGCGCACGAAGAACGCGTGCTGCTTGCCGCTCTTCTTGCAGCCGATCTCAATCCGGGCGCCTTCGCGCTTCCCCGTGAACTTCCACGCGTTCCCGATCAGGTTGTCGAGGACGATGCGCACGAAGCCCGGATCGGCCCGGGCGGTGAGTCCGGGTTCGACGATGATCTCGGCCTTTCGATCCGGCTCCGCCTTCTGGAGCTTGCTGAACAATGCGCTCGCAAGCGCCGACAGGTCCACGTCGCCGCGGTGCAGCTCGCCCGCGGTCACCGTCGAAAGCTCCAGCAGGTCACCGATCAGCTGTTCCATCTCGTGCCCGGCCCTCCCGATGCGGCGCAGAAGGTCGGCGCCGCGCTCGTCGAGTTTCGTCGCTTCTTCTTCGAGCAGCATCGCACTGAACCCCCGGATGCGATTGACCGGGGCACGCAAGTCGTGAGATACCGAGTGGGCGAAGGCCCGCAGCTCGCTGTTGGCCGCCTCGAGCTCGGCGGTACGCTCCTCCACGCGCCTCTCGAGATCGGCGCTGAGGCGGCGCACTTCGTCCTCCGCCTTCCTGCGATCCGTGATGTCCTCGCCGAGGCTCGCAATCCCGGCGACATCGCCGGCGATCGAGTGCAGCGCGGTGGTATTCCAGCGTATCAGGCGCCGCCCACCGGAGCGGGTGAGTATTTCGCTTTCATGGTGCAATAGCGATAGCTCCTCCTTGAGCATGTCGGAGAGCATTGCTGCGCGAACGCCTGCGAGCTCCGCAGGAACGAAGATCTCGTGCCAGCTGCGGCCGAACACCTCTTCGCGGCTCCATCCGGTCAAGTGGAGCAGGTAGTCGTTGCAGAACGTGATGGTGGCATCGCGATCGATCATCATCGCGATGAGGTTGACATTGTTGAGCATGTCGCCGTAGCGCCGCTCGCTCTCGCGCAGCCTCTGCTCGACGTGCTTGCTCTCGGTGATGTCCTCCGCGATGCCGGCGATCCTGTAGACCTCGCTCTCGCCGCGAAGAACCGGGAACGCCCGGTCGCGAATCCATCGGATCGCGCCGTCGGGGCGCACGATGCGGTATTCCTCGACATACGTGCCGCTCGCCTGGTCCTGGAGGGCTTTCAGCACGCGCTCGCGATCCTCGGCGTGGATGGATTCGATCCAGTCGCGCGGGGACGCATGGAGGCTCTCGCAGCTGCGGCCCCAGATCTGCTCGTAGCCCGGGCTGATGTAGAGCAACCGGTTCTCGACCGGATCCAGGAGCCAGAACACCTCGCGGATGCTCTCCGCCAGCTGACGGAAGCGCATTTCACTCTCGCGCGTCCGCTCGTCCGCGCTCAATCGCGCGGTGATGTCCTCCTTGACCGCGATGAAGTTGACGATCTCGCCGCGCTCGTTCTTCAGGGGCGAGATGAATTCGTCTTCCCAGTAGAGCTCGCCATTCTTCCTGCGGTTCCTCAAAGTGCCCCGCCAGCTCGCGCCTGACTTGATCGTTTTCCAGAGGTCCTGGTAGACGCCGGGCGGAGTCAGGCCGGAATTGATCACGGCAGGCGTCTTTCCGATCACCTCTTCGGCCGCATATCCGCTCACTTCGGTGAATTTCGGATTGACGTACTCGATGCGGCCCTCGGTGTCGGTGACCACCGTCGCCGCAGGGCTCTGCTCGACGGCCTGCGAGAGCTTGCGAATTCCCTCCTCGGCTTGCAGCCGCTGTGTCACGTCGATCACACACGCGTAGCGCGCTTCGCGTCCCTGGAACGTGGCATTGTGCGAGATGATTTCGGCGAAAAAGATCGTTCCGTCCTTCTTGCGGTGGCGCCAGATTCCCGCGTTGAGGGCTCCCGTGGTCCTGCGCACCTGCAATTCCATGGCCGCAATGTCCTCGGGGGGGCGCACATCGCGCAGGGTCAGGGCGAGAAATTCCTCGCGGGTGTACCCGTAGGTGCGGCAGGCGACGGCGTTCACGCCCAGGAAACGCAGGGTCTCGATGTCGAAGACCCAGACCGGAAGCGGGATGCCGTCGAACAGCTCGCGGAAGCGCTTCTCGCTTTCGACCAGGTCATGCTCGGATTGGCGCTGCGCGGCGCGCAGCGCGGTCGCCCGCATCTCCCGTTCCAACGCCGGCACAAGGCGCGCCAGCCGGTCCTTCATGACCCAATCGCTGGCGCCCGCCTTGATCGCATCCACGGCGGCGTGCTCGCCGATGCTGCCGGAAACGAGAATGAACGGAGTCTCCGCATCCCGGGATCGGAACACTCCCAGGACATCGATGCCCTTGAACCCGGGCATCATGAAACCCGAGATGACCGCATCCCAGCGCTCGGACCTCAGCGCGCCCTCTAACTCGCCGGGCTGCCGGACAAGCCGGTAGGTCGGGTCGAACCCGCTGCGCCGCAGCGCCTGAATCGCCAGCTCGGCGTCGTCCTGCGAATCCTCGATGATGAGAATCTTGACCGGCTTGCCCACGAGCTTGCTGGCTCCAAAGCAAGGCCTCGACTACGGATTGACTCGCTTCAGCCGATTTGTTTTTTCGTGGAATGCATCGCAGATGCATCCGGGCTGAGGCCTGCTTGCAGCCCGACGGCGTTTCTGAAGAAGGCGCCCCCAACGGGGGCTCGAAGCTTCATGCAAGAAAGAACTTCCTTGATCCTACGCCCTAGGCCACTACCCGTCCGGGTAGGGTATGCGACGGTGTTCGATCCGGTTCAAGGCACGGCCCGCTTGAGCTGCCCGCCGAATGTACGATGGCCGGCAACGGCTGAACATCGGATTCTTGGAGCCGTCGACTAGGGAAATGCCTGAAGCCGGCATCCCCCGGAAAGTGGAATACTGCCACCCATGACCCCCATCTACCGCATATTGCACGTCGAAGACTCGCCGGACGACGCCGAGCTGGTGGCGTTCGCGTTGCGTGGCGCGCCTTTCCAGGCCGCCCTCACGCGGGTGGAGACGGAGCCGGAGCTCGCCGCCCAGCTCGACGCGCAGGCGCCCGATCTCGTGCTCTGCGACTACGACCTGCCGCAGTTCAGCGCCGCGAGAGCGCTGCAGCTGTTGCAGGAGCGCGCCCTCGAAGTGCCTGTCATCCTGGTTTCGCACCACATCGGCGAGAACGCCGCGGTGGTGGCCATGCAGCAGGGGGCCAGCGACTATCTGCCCAAGGGCGACCTGGAACGGCTTCCGAAAGCGATCGAGGCGGCGCTCGACCGCAGCAGGGCCCGGCGGGAAAAGGCGCGAGCCGAGGAGGCGCTGCGCGAGAGCGAGTCGACACAGCGTGCGATCCTGAATTCGCTTTCGTCCCGGATCGCGCTGCTCGACGGCGACGGCGTCGTCGTCGCGGTGAACAAGCCCTGGGCGGAATTCGACGCCGCGCGGACCTCGATCAGCATGCCGAAGATCAAACCGGGCGGGAACTATCTTCACATCCTGGATCGCATCGCAACCGACCCACGCGGCGGCTTCGCGAAGGAACTCGCCGCGGGGATCAAGGCGGTTCTCGCCGGCGAAAGCAAGGCATTTTCAGGCGAATACGAGCTCCCGGTAGGCTCGAAGGGCCGCTGGTACATCGCGCGCGTCGTGCCGCTCGAAGGAGCGAAGCGCGGAGCCGTCGTGTCCCATAGCGACGAGACCGACCGCATGATCTCCCACGTCGCCCTCCAGGACGCCAACAAGCGCCTGCAGGTGCTTTCCAAGCGCACCCTCGCCATCCAGGAAGAGGAGCGGCGCGCCATTTCGCGGGAGCTGCACGACGACATCGGGCAAACGGCGTCGGCGCTCAAGATCGGCCTGCACCGGCTCGCCCAGGGAGTCGCCGACCCCGCGAGCCTAACCGCCGAATGCATCGGCAAGGCCGATGCGGTGCTGGAAAAGCTGCGCCAGCTCTCGCTCGACCTGCGGCCGCCGCAGCTCGACCAGCTGGGCCTCGAGGACGCCCTGCGCTGGCTTGCGGAGCGCCAAGGCGGCACCACCGGGCTCGCGATTAAGTGCAAGTTCACCGGGCTCGAGAATCGCCGGCCACCCGCGGCGCTGGAGAGCACGTGTTACCGCATCGCCCAGGAAGCCCTCAACAACGCCACGCGCCACGCCCAGGCAAAGAACGTTCTCGTGAGTGTCGAATCCGACGGCCATCTCCTGAAGCTCGGCGTGCACGACGACGGCGTGGGATTCGACGAGGAGGCCGCGCGGCAACAGGTCCTGAAGACTGGCAGCATGGGCCTGATCGGAATGGAGGAGCGCGCGCAGCTGGCGGGCGGGCGGCTCAAGGTGCGCAGCGTGCCGGGCGGCGGCACGACGGTGAGCGCGATCTTTCCCCTCGAGCGCTCGGCCGGCGAATCCGAAATCGCGAAAGCGCTAGCTTCGACAACGTGACTCCGGTACGCATCCTTCTCGCCGACGACCACACGCTGGTTTTGGCGGGAATTCGCGCTTTGCTCGAGGACATGGAAGGGGTCACCATCGTCGCGGAGGCCAGCAACGGCCGCGAGGCGGTGGCGCTCGCCAAGGCCAAATCGCCGAACCTGGTGCTGATGGATATCTCCATGAAGGAGCTGAACGGCATCGAGGCGACCGTCCAGATCAAGGCCGAGCTGCCCGCCACACAGGTGGTGATCCTCTCGATGCACACCACCGAGGATTTCGTGCGCCGCGCGCTCAAGGCCGGCGCCTCGGGCTATCTCGTGAAGGACTCCGCGCCCCTCGAGCTGCGCATGGCCATCGACGCCGTCATGCGCGGCGATAACTACGTGAGCTCCCGCGTCTCCAGGCATCTCGTCTCCGGCGTGGTGCAGGGCCGCGCCGAGGGCAAGGAATCATCCATCGACTCGCTCACGCCGCGCCAGCGCGAGATCCTGCAGCTCATCGCCGAGGGCCGGAGCACCAAGGACATCGCCTTCACGCTCAAGGTGAGCGGGAAGACGGTGGAGACCCACCGCGCGGCGCTCATGGACCGCCTCGGCATCCACGACGTGGCGGGGCTCGTCCTGTACGCCGTCCGGCAGGGCCTCATCGACGCCGAGCATCCCGGGAACTAGGGGCGCCTGCGGCGCAGATCTGGCCCGTATAGGGCATTCCAGCGGGGTTTCTCGGGAATCGTCCGATGTTCCGCGCCGATCGCCGCAGGCATCCTGACCGCTCGAACGATTCGATTCGGGACGCACGGGAGAGCGGTGATGACAACCAGAAGGATGGCGAACCTCGCAAAGGCGACGCTGGCGTCGGCTGCGGTAATGATGGCCGGTTGCGCCATCGATCCATATCCAGCCGAGCAGCTCGCGGCCGCAGAGGCCGCGATCGCTGAGGCGCGCGGCGCCGGTGCCCAGGAACTTGCGCCGGGCGAATGGCGGCGGGCGCAGGAGAAGATGCAGCTCGGCAAGCGCTGGATCGCCGCCAAGGACTTCAAGCCCGCTCTCTGGCTGGTCGAGCAGGCCGCGGTCGACGCCGAGCTCGCGACGATGAAGGCGATGTCGGCGCGCGCGCTGGCCAAGGCCGCGCTGGCCGCCCAAGAGCTTCGCGCCCGAAACGTCCGCGTCGCCCAAACCCGAAACTGAGGAGGCAGCCTGGTGAAGGCCGCACTTTCCTTGACGTTCCTTCTAGCCGCCCTTGTGCTGCCGGGCGGATGCGCGTTCGTGCCGAAGGAGTATCCGCGACTCGAGGAAGCGCGGGCGGCGAAGGCGCAGGTGAAAGGCGACGCGCGCGC
>JBGOST010000016.1:0-12398 GCA_041476125.1 Usitatibacter sp.
GAAATCGATTCGCTCGCGGGGGCCTCGATCGATCGCCTCGAGGATGCGGACTGGGTCTCGCTCACGCAGAAGCAATTCGAGCCGATCCGCGCCGGCCAACGCCTCTGGATCGTGCCCACCTGGCACGCGCCTCCCGAGCCCGGCGCGGTGAACATCGTGCTCGATCCGGGAGCGGCCTTCGGAACCGGGAGCCATCCGACCACGCGCCTGTGCCTCGAGTGGCTCGAAGGCAGCGTCGTCCCGGGCGATACCGTGCTCGACTATGGCTGCGGCTCGGGCGTGCTCGCCATCGCCGCGCTCAAGCTGGGGGCCGCACGCGCGATCGCCGTCGATATCGATCCGCTCGCCCTCGACACGGCGCGCTACAATTCCGAGCGCAATGGCGTGCATATCGAACTGGTCGACGCGCAGCGCCCCTTCGGTGGCGAAGCCCGCCTCACCGTCGCCAACATCCTCGCCAATCCCCTTCGCATGCTGGCTCCGGTCATCGCCTCCCATACCGTCGCGGGCGGGAGCATCGCATTGAGCGGAATCCTCGAAGATCAGGCAAGCGGCGTGATCGCGGCATACGCGCCCTGGGCGCGGCTCGAGGTCGCGGCGCGCGATGGCCCGTGGGTGCTGCTCGCGGGCCCGCGCACGGAGCCGTCCTGATGCGCTCGCGGCGATAGCACTTCCATGCTCATCACCACCTGCACGAGTTGCAACGCGCGCTTCCGCGTCACCCCTCCGCAGCTGAATGCGAAGCAAGGGAAAGTGCGGTGCGGGCGCTGCCACATGGTGTTCAACAGCTTCGAATCCCTGGAGCGTTTCCCCGATGACGATACCGGCGGGCGGCTCCTCGCGGCGCGTGAGGCCACCGAAAGGGCCGGGGGCCCTTCGCCCGCGGTCGAGGCCCTGCCGTTCGAGGACCTTCCCGATATCGAGACGCTGGAACCGGCGGAAGCGGCTCCGGCCGAGCGTTTTCCCGAGCCCGTCGAAGAGCCGGCTCCGGTCCCTTCGACGCCGGCACGTCCTGCGCGGTCCCTCTCTCGCCCCGACCTCATGCTGCCACCATTACCGGGCGCGCGGCCCCCGGCGCGCGCCTGGGGATTCGGCGCCGCACTCCTCGGGGTGGTGCTCGCCACGGAGCTGGCCTATGCGTACCGCAGCCCGATCGCGCAGCGCTACCCGGTCGTGCGTCCGTGGCTCGAATCGGCGTGCGCGGCCGCGGGCTGCGCGGTGTCGTGGGCGCGCGAGGACGCGCTTCTCAAGCTCGAGGACTCGGAGCTGCTCGAGGTTCCCGGCAGGCCGAACGAGATCGCGCTGGGAGCGCGCATCCGCAACCTCGCCCAGGTCCCGCAGGAGTACCCGCACCTCGAGCTCACGTTGACGGACCTCACGGGACAGGCGGCGGTGCGGCGCGTGCTGCGGCCCACCGACTACCTGGGCCGGCCGCTCAATGGCGCCGAAGTCCTCGCGCCCGGCGCGGAGATGTCGATCCAGCTGCGGCTCGAGACCCCGCGCGTCAAGGCCACCGGCTACGAGCTGCTGCTGTTCTACCCTTGACGCAGGTCGGCGAGCATCGAATCGACCGCGCGCTCCACGAGCGGCGCATCGTCGATGATGCGCGCTTCACCCAGCCGCATCTGCTCGGCGAGCGCCTCGGGTGTGATCGACACCGCCGCATGGGTCGAAAACGAGTTGGTGAAGAGGTAGACGCCCTTGTTGGGGCTGATCCACGTGAGGCGTGCGCGCATCGGCGCGGCGTCGGCGCGCGAGAACTGCACCCATGTGCCGCGCTGCAGGTTGGTCCAGATGCCGGTGCGCGTGAACACGTTGCGCACGCTCGAGGCGCCGCGCGGCGAGCGCAGCCGGATCTCCTCGACCTGGACGTCGCCCGCGGGAACCATCGCGCGCTCGATCTCGGGTTTGCCCAAGGTCACCGGGGCCTTGGTCTCGGGAAGCGCGGCGATGCCCCGCAAGCCGGCTTTCACGGCCATGGCGTGGCAATCGACGAGCAGGCCGAGGAAAGCGCTGCGGCGGTCCTCCGCGAGCTCGCCGCGCTCCATGCCTTCCTGCAGGCTCCTGATCATTCCCGGCAGCATGGTGATGAGGCGCTTGCGGTCATCGGGCGTGGGCTTCGGCTCCACGCTCCAGAGCAGGTCCTCCATCGTGAGAAGGAGCGCCTGCCACGGGGGCGAGCCCTCGCCTTCGGCGCGCTGCACGCGCACCAATGCCCGCGTCCACGTCTCATCGATCATCGCGCGCACCGGCGCCGGGATCCACGCCCGCACCGCGAGGCGGCGTGAAACTTCCTCTTCGGCGAGGAGGAGGGCGATCTCGTCGCGCTCGCGCTCCTCGATGGCGCGCGCGGAGCGCTCCGCCACGCTCGACTCGACCTGCTTCTGCTCCTCGATGAATGCCGATACTTTCTCGGCGAGGCGCTCGAAGAGCGCGAGATCGGTGTCGAATTCCGCGAGCACGCTCTCGACGATCGACTCGATGAACACGAGCGTGGGGGCTTCGCGGGTGCTCGTCTCATCGACGCCCAGGGCCGCGGCGGCAAGCAAGTCGAGCAGGCGGCGCGCGGGGTGCGACTTGGAGGAAAAGAAGCTCTTGTCGAGCAGCGCCACCTTGAGGGTGGGAATCTGCAGGCGCCCGAGCAGCGCCTTCACGCTCGAGGGGATGTGGCGGTCTTCGAAGATGTAGTCGAAGAGCATGCCGACGATGTCGATGGTCATCGCATCGACCGTGCCCAGCGTGGAGCTCTGCGGTGCGGCCTTGATGCGCCTTATGACGTTGATCAACGCATCTTGCGTCGACGCCGTCGCCGCCTCGCCGTCCTCGCGGTGCATGCGCGTGAGCTCGCTCATGAACGACTGCGGCACGCTCGGCGGCTGCGACGCTCCGGGCGCCCCCGCTGATGTCGCGCCGGTCCCCGCACCGGGTCGCGACGCATCGATCAGCTGCGCAAGGGCGGCGAGGATATCCGTTGGGGCGGCCGCGCTGCCCGGACCGGCTGCCTGCGCGGGACCTGATCCGGTTCCCGCGGCCTTCGCCTCCTTGCGCGGCTTCGCCGCGTTGCGCACCGAGCGCGGAATGCCGGGGCGAACGTCGGGCAGGATCCTGCGCTCCACGAGATGCGAGTTGAGGTCGTGGTAGATGCGCTGCATCTCATCGGCCGCGTGAGTCTCGAGCTGCCGCAGCAAGGTCATGCGCACACGGAAGCCCGACTGGATCTGGTCGCACGCATCCTTCAGCGCCGCACAGATGGATGCGGGGCTCACCGGATTGGCGTCGTCCTGGAGATCGGGCTTCTCGAGCAGGAAGCCCATGCGCTGGCTCAACGCGCCCAGCTCGCCCTCGCAAGCGAAATGCAGGTTCTTCGCCATCTCGAGAACGGCAAGGCGCTCCTCGAGGTCCTCGTCACCCACCAGCGAAAGCTCGGACTCGGCGCCTTCGGGCGCGATCGCCGGCTTTTCATTCTTCATCCTCTGGTTGAAGAAATCGACGAAGTGGCGTTTGAAGGCGCCCTCGATCTCGGAGCGTTTCTCACGCGCCTTGGAGCGCGCTTCGAGATAGGCGTTCTGCGCTTCCCGGTCGGATGCCTTTTCGGCGAGATCGAAGAGGTCGTCCTCGACGCGGTCGAGCATTCCGGAAAGGGCGCGCGCGATGCGCTCGAGAGCGAGCTCGCGGCAGCCCGTAAGGACGTCCGCCGATTCCTTGGGCGAGAGACGGGCTCGCGCGCGAGGATGATCGCCCAAGGGGATGACGTTGCCGCTTGCCGATTGCGCCATGCCACACCACCTTTCGCAGGCAAACCGCGAAAAGGGGAACGCAAACAGTCAGAGAATGCGCCGCGATGCGCGCGACGCGAGCCGGGGAAACACCCCGGGCGACCCTGGCGATCCCGCTGTCGTAGGGCGAAGCCCCTTAGACCGGAGATTTTGCGTCCCCACCTTTCGATGGGTTTGCCCTGTTTCAGAATCCGTGCGCCGACAGGGAGAATCGGCCGGTCATGAATAAGCCGGCCTGGACCTCATCAGCGTGCCCACTCTGGGGGAGGTGGGGGGTCCCGTCAATGCCGCCTGTCGGCGGTTGCCCGCCGCGCGTCCACTGAAGGTGAGCGCTTCCTTGCATATAATCGAGGCATGTCGATCCTCGTCTGCGGCTCGCTCGCCTACGACACCATCATGGTGTTTCCGGGCCACTTCAAGGACCACATACTTCCCGACCAGATCCACATCCTCAACGTGGCTTTCATGGTCCCCGACATGCGGCGCGAATTCGGCGGCACGGCGGGCAACATCGGCTACAACCTCAAGCTCCTCGGCGAGGATCCCCTCGTCATGGCGACCGCCGGCCACGACTTCGCCTCGTATGCGGCGCGGCTGAAGGCGCTCGGCATCGCCGACCGGCACGTTCGCGCTCTCGACGACCAGTTCACCGCCCAGGCGTTCATCACGACCGACATCGCGGACAACCAGATCACCGCGTTTCACCCCGGCGCCATGGCCTTCTCGCACCTGAACCGCATCGCCGATGCGCCGGGCACCCGCCTTGCCATCGTCTCCCCGGACGGGCGACAGGGGATGATGGAGCACGCGCGCGACCTGGCGCGCGCGGCAATCCCCTTTGTGTTCGACCCCGGCCAGGGCCTGCCGATGTTTTCCGGGCCGGAGCTCCTCGAACTCCTCGCGGGAGCGACCGCGCTGGCGGTGAACGATTACGAGGCGCGAGTTGTCGAGCAGAAGACGGGCAAGAGCCTGGCGCAGATCGCCGGCATGATCGGCGCGGTGGTCGTGACCCGCGCCGGGGATGGCTCGAGCATCATCACCCGTGTCGGCGAGGTCCACGTCCCGGCCGTTACCCCGGAGGGGCTCGTCGATCCGACCGGGTGCGGCGATGCCTACCGCGCGGGACTCCTGTATGGTTTGGCGCGTGATTGGGGCTGGTTGAAAGCCGCGCGGCTCGCCTCCGTGATGGGATCGATCAAGATCGCCCACCGGGGCGGCCAGAATCACCGCCCCACGCGCGAGGCGATTGCGAGAAAATTCGGCGACGCGTTCGGCGAGACACTCTAGAAGGAGACGGCAATGACGAATATCAGGCTACTTGCGGCGGCGGCGATCGGCGCCCTGCTGCTCGGTGGCTGCGCCTATCACGCAGGCAGCGGCGACTACCGCGGCTACGAAGTGCGCGGCGAGCAGTCGGTGCGCTTCGGCGTCGTGGAATCGGTGCGCGACGTGAGGATCAACCCGCGCGAAACCGGCGTGGGCACCGCGGGCGGCGCCACGCTGGGCGCCATCGCGGGAAGCAACGTCGGCGGCGGCAACGCCCAGATCGCGGGCGCCATCGGCGGCGCGATCCTGGGCGGCATCATCGGCCAGAACGTCGAGAGATCCGCCAACGAGCGCTCCGGCGTCGAATTGACGGTGCTGCTCGACTCGGGCAAGTACATCGCGGTGGTACAGGAACCCGACGAATCGTTCCGTGCCGGCGACCGCGTGCGCATCCTCTCCGGCCGCGGCGCGACCCGCGTCACGCATTAACCGCTCGCGGCGTCCGACGCGCTGGCTGCGTTGGACGCGGATGGTGGGGCACACCGTGCTCGCGGGAGTGATCCTGCGGGGCGTCTATCCGCGCGTCTCGGACGAGCGGCGCCGAGCCATCAAGCGCTGGTGGTCGGCCAAGACCCTTCGCATCCTCAACGTGACCCTGCTGGTCGATGGGCCGGCTCCCGGTACCGGGGCGACGGGCGCGATGATCGCGGCAAACCATGTGTCGTGGCTCGACATCTTCGTCATCTCGAGCGTGCGGCCGACGCGCTTCATCGCCAGGGGCGAGATCCGCGATTGGCCGGTCGCCGGCTGGCTCGCCCACGCGAGCGGCACGATCTTCATCCGCCAGGAGCAGTGGCGTGACACCCGGCGCAGCAACGAAAAGGTGCACGAGGCGTTGGCGCAGGCCGATTGCGTGGGGCTCTTTCCCGAGGGCATCACCACCGCAGGCGACAAGTTGCTCAAGTTCCACAGCGCCATGTTCGAACCCGCGGTCGCCAATCGCGCCCACGTGCACCCCGCCGCGATTCGCTACGAGGAGCCTGATGGAACGCTGTGCCGCGAAGCGTCTTTCGTCGGCGAGACGACGTTCTTCGAGTCGATGGCGCTCATCATCGGGCGCAAGAGAATCACGGTGCGCGTGCGCTTCGCCCCCGCGGTCGAGACCGATGGGCTCAAGCGCCGCGAGGTGATGAAGCTGACCGAGAGCCGGATCGCTACTCTTCTTGGCCTGCAACCTGCGGGCACTTCACCTGCGACAGCGACCGATCCTCCAGCCGCACCGCGCTGAGGCTTCGCCCCCAGACGCAGCCGCTGTCGAGGCCGACGACATCGGGACGCACCAACAGCCCCAGCGCCGACCAGTGTCCCCAGATGATGGTGTGGTCGCGGCTGCGCCGCCCGGGCATGTCGAACCACGGCGTCCAGTCATCATGCGCGTCCCCCGGCTCGCCCTTGAAGCCGAGCACCATCGCGCCGGAATCGTCGCAGACCCTCAAGCGCGTCATCGCATTGATGATGACCCGCAGCCGATCGATTCCCTCGAGCTTGTCGTCCCAGCGATCGGGCTCGTCTCCATACATGCGCTTGAGCAGGTCGCGGTAGCGCGTTCCCCTCAGCGCCGCCTCTACTTCGGCGGCGAGGGCTCGCGCCTGCGCCACGCTCCACTGCGGCAGCAGCCCCGCGTGCACGAGCGCGAAGTCTCCCTCGACATGCATGAGGGGCCGCTGGCGCAGCCAGGCGACGAGCTCGTCGCGATCCGGGGCGGCGAGCACATCGTCCAAGGTGTCGCGCTTCTTGCGGCGCTCGACGCCTTCGGCCACGCAGATCAGATGCAGGTCGTGGTTGCCGAGCACGGTGACCGCCGCGTCACCGAGTGATTTCACATAGCGCAGGCACGCGAGCGAATCGGGGCCGCGATTGACGAGGTCGCCTACGAACCAGAGCCGGTCGCGCGCGGGATCGAACGCCAGCGACTCGACAAGTCTTCGCAGGGGCGTGAAGCACCCCTGGAGGTCGCCGATCGCGTAGGTGGCCAGCTTACTTGGACGCCGCGACCATGTAGTCGACGGCGGCTTTCACGTCGGCGTCGGATAGGGAGGGATTGCCCCCTTTGGGCGGCATCGCGCCCTTGCCCTTGAGGGCACTCGCGTGCAGCGCGTCGAGACCGGATTTCGCGCGCGCGGACCACACGGCCTTGTCGCCCATCTTCGGCGCGCCCGCAACCCCCGCGGCATGGCACACCTGGCACACGGCGTCATAGGTCGCCTTGCCGGCGGACCCTGCGGATGCGGTCTTCGCGGCCGGGGGCGGGATCACAACAGCGGTGACCGCAGGCGCGGTACCCACGGCGGGCGCCGCCGCGGGCGCATTCGGATCGATCACCAACTGCGCTACCGGCGCCAGGCGCTTGCGAACCGCCTCGTCGGACATCGCCGGGTCGTTCTTCAGCGAACGCGCGCCGTAGGCTCCGACCGCGAATTGCGCGAGGAGGACGATTCCCAGGATGAGCGCGGCCGCTCCGATGACCACGCCGATCGCGAGCTTCAGCGGATGCGTGTCGATGTTGTCCTGGATCGGGTCGTGGTGATGATGGGGATCGGACATGTCTTCCTCGGGAAAACCGCGTGCGCAGCGCGGAAAATGAACCGCGAATTATAGCGCCATCGCCTGCGCGAGCCGACCCTTTCCTCTAGAATCCGTTATCACGCGCCCGTAGCTCAGCTGGATTAGAGTACTGCCCTCCGAAGGCAGGGGTCGCACGTTCGAATCGTGTCGGGCGCGCCAGATTTCTTGCAGCGAAGGCTAGCCGACCTTGGCGGTCGGAATGGCGACGAGCTTCGGGCGCACCTGCGACTGGAACTCCGGCACCCAACGCTTCAAGTCGCGGCGCACCTCGGAATCGGCGGGGATGCGGTCCTGGTTCAGCCACTCGAGAAGTCCCTGGAGCCAGCCGGGATCGACCTCGCGCGCCTTGGCGATGCGCAGCTTCGGGTGCGGCGTGGGGCGCGTGTGCTCGTCGTCGGCGAGGAGCTCCTCGAAGAGTTTCTCACCCGGACGAAGCCCCGTGTAGACGATGCGGATCTCGCTCTCGGAAAGCTCGGAGAGCCGGATCATGTCGCGCGCGAGATCGACGATCTTGATCGGCTCGCCCATGTCGAGCACGAACACTTCGCCGCCCAATCCCATGCAGCCCGCCTGAAGCACGAGCTGCGCGGCCTCCGGAATCGACATGAAATAGCGGACCATCTCGGGGTGCGTGACGGTGACCGGGCCGCCCTTGTCGATCTGCTCCTGGAATTTCGGGATCACGCTGCCCGCGCTTCCCAGCACGTTGCCGAACCGCACCATCTCGAAACGCGTGCTGCTGCCCGCCTGCAACGCCTGGCAAACCATCTCGGCCATGCGCTTGGTGGCTCCCATCACGTTGGTGGGATTCACCGCCTTGTCGGTCGAGATGAAGACGAATTTCCTCACGCCATAGTCGATCGCCGCGCTCGCGACCACGTGCGTCCCGAGCACGTTGTTGCGCACCGCTTCCCACGCGTTGGCCTCTTCCATCAGCGGCACGTGCTTGTAGGCCGCCGCATGGAACACGATCGAGGGCGAATACTGGTGCATCACCTGGTTCACGCGCCGAGCGTTCTTGATGTCGCCGATGACACTCGCCACGGGAATCTCGGGAAAGCCTTCGCGAAGCTGCTCATCGACGCGGTACATCGCGTACTCGTTCATCTCGTAGAGCACCAGCATCGCCGGCTGGTAGGCGGCGATCTGCCGGCAGAGCTCCGAGCCGATCGAGCCGCCCGCGCCCGTGACCATGACGACCTGGCCCGTCAGGAGCTCGTGCAGCCCCGCGATGTCGAGGGTCACCTCTTCGCGCTTCATCAGGTCCTCCACCGCGACCTTGCGAATGCGCGCGGGCGCGCCCTTGCCGACGTTGTTGAGCGTCGGCACCGTCATCACCGAGACGCGCGCCCGCTTGCAGATCTCGACCACGCGGCGGCGCACCTGGTACGGCACCGAAGGCATGGCGACGATGGCATGGCGTACATTCAGGCGCTGCGCGAATCGAGGCAGGTCGTCGAGGGTGCCCAGCACGCGCACGCCGTGCAGCAGGCGACCACGCTTCTTCTCGTCATCGTCGAGGAAGCCCACGACGCGCCACTCGTGGCTGCGCGAGAGCTCCTTCACCAGCCCCACCGCGGCGTCTCCCGCGCCCATGATGACGACCTGCGTGCCCTGCTCGCCGCCCCTGCCATAGAGGGACCACTCCTTGAAGGAGCGAAACGCCATGCGGCTGGTCGACATCATCGCGATGAGGAACAGCGGATAGAGGACGTACTCGCGGTAGCCGAGCTTGTCGTCGAGCCCGGTGTAGTGCAGCGCGATCGAGATGAACACCGTGCCACTCAACACCGCGAACACGATGCGCTGGATGTCCGGCAAGCTCGTGTAGCGCCACACGCCCTGGTAGACGCCGAAGAAGAGGTTGATCGCGATCTGGATCGGCGCGGCGATGGCGAACGCGGCGAGGAGATCGCGCGACTCGGCGCTGGTCGCGCCCTCGACGTCGATCAGCATGGTCGCCACGATGATTGCGAGGCAGAGCACCACGCCGTCGTGAAGGGCCGCGGCGAATGCGCGAGCGTCCGGTTCCATCGATTTCATCGCTGCTCCAAGTCGGTCCCGCCGAAACGCCATTGCGCCGTTTCCGCCCTGTTCTTCTTGTTAAACCGACCGAGCGCTGGTCATGCTTTCCGCATACGGCGTTCGATCGCGATGAAGAGCAGCGCGTACAGCACCGCCCAAAGGAGAATTATACCGAAGCGCACCGCCTCGCCGGCCGCCCCCGCCGCAAGCGCGCTTGCCGCGGCAGCCGCCATCAATGCATAGGCCCGAAGCGCGAGCTGGCGGCGAGTCCAGCCGGCCACGACGAGCTTCTGGTAATAGTGGTCGCGATGCGCCTGCCAGAAGCGCTCGCCGCGCACGACGCGCCGCACGAGAGTCACCGTCGCATCGGCGATGAAAGGCGAGAAGACGAGAAGCGGAAACCACAGCGCCCATGCATTCGTGAGCGCGCCATAAAGCCCGAGCGCTCCAGCGAGGAATCCCAACGGCACCGAGCCGGCATCGCCGAGGAAGACGCGCGCGGGGGGAAAGTTGTGCGCGAGGAACCCCACGCTTGCGGAGCCCAGCGCCGCGGCAACCAGTGCAAGTGGCGTCGCACCGGCTTGCCAAGCGCAGATCGCAAGCGCGCCGAAGCCGATCGCCGCCATGCCGCCGGCGAGGCCGTCGGAGCCGTCCATGAAGTTGAAGAGGTTGGTCATCCATACCAGGGTCACCACCGCCAGCACGGCTTCGACCACGCCCGGGTCGAAATGTGCCGGCGCGGGCGAAGCGATCGAGAGCACTGCCACACCGGCGGCCGCGAGGTGTGCCGGCAGGCGAACCTGGATCGGCAAGCCGTGGAAGTCGTCCCACAACGAAACCAGTCCCAGTGCCGCGGCGCAGGCGAGCACCACACCCAGCGAATCGCCGGAGACGAGCGCCGCAACGGGAAGCGCGCCGGCCAACACGCCGATTCCGCCCAGCCGCGGCGTCGGCACGCTGTGCAACGAGCGCTCGTTGGGGTGGTCCGTGAGGCTCGAGGACCAACGCGATCGCCGCAGGAACGCGATCACGCCTGCCGCGACGACAGCCGGTGCGACGAGGACCAGGAGCCATGAATCGGTCACGCCGGAGCGTCCTGGTAGGCCCTGACCATGTCCTCGACGGCAGTCGCGAAGCCGATCTGCGCCGACCAGCCGAGGCGCGCCGTGGTTTCCGCCGCGTCCACCTCCAGCGAGCGCGTGAGACGTCGAATGCGCTCGGTTTGGCCGCAGAGAGCACCTCCCGCCTCGAGCAATCCCGGAGCGACTCGCAGGAGCCGGGCCGGGCGCCCGAGGTTCGAGCGAATCGACGCCACGAGGCGTGGCGTGGAAACGCTCTCGGCGTGCGCTGCGATGAAGGTGCCGCCCGCGGCCTGCGGAAGCAGCGCGCAATCGATCAAGAGGCGCGCGAGGTCGTCAACGTGAACGAAGCTGCGCCGGTTGTCGATCGCGCCGAAGGGCAGCGGCCACGACGAATCGGCGAGGCGAACGAGCGACAGCAGGTTGCCCTTCACGCCGGCCCCGTAGACGAGCGGCGAGCGCACGATCGCGATCTCGAGCCCCGTGATTTCACGCAGGGCCTCCTCGGCCGCCCACTTCGAGCGCGCGTAGGAGTCGCCCGGGTTCGCGCCGTCGGCGGCGCGAAACGGCCGCCCCGTCGTTTCCTCTCCATGGACTTTCACGGTGCTGAGGAAGACCAGGCGTCGCGCGCCCCCCGCGGCGGCGGCGAGGGCCAGCGCGCGGGTCTTTTCCACGTTGTCGTGCACGTATTCGGCCTCGAGCTCGGGGCCCGTATCGTGGACCTTGGCGGCGAGGTGGAACACGGCGGCGTCGCGGAAATCCGCGGCCTTCACCTGCTCGAGCCAATCGCCCTCGCCGAAATGCAGCGCCGTAGCGGAGGCTTCGAGGTGCGCCACGAGGGCGCTGCCGACGAATCCCGACGCTCCGGAAACCAACGCCCTTTCAAGTCTCGCCGCGCTCACTCGGCCGCCAAGAAAAAACGGGCACCCCGTTGGGGATGCCCGTTGGTAAGAAAGTGAACGCCGTTACGGACAGTTCGCCGGAACTGTGAGGGTGACGTTCTTGACCGTCGTGCCATCCGAAACGGAGACGGTGCCCGTTGTCGGATATACGACCGCGGCATCGCCGGGCGGAACGCAGGCCGGGTTGCTGCCTGTGCCGCAGCGCGTGATCGAGATCGTGTTGCCCGAGACCTGAGCGAGCACACGCGGATGGCTCGAGGTGGCGACGTAGCTGCCGCTTCCACCGACCGCGGTGACCGAGCCCGTCGTGGCGCACGTCAGCGTGATGGCGGGCGGCTGTACGTCGAAGGCCGGTGGCGCCGGCGCATCGCCCGTGCCTTTTTCCGTCGTGATGGTGACATCGACGTGCGCGCCGGTGGCGTCCTGGATGATCACCGTGGCGGTCACGCAAGTGCTCGGATCGAAGGCGCTGACGGTGAAGCGGCCGGGATTGGTGCTGGAAGACGGGGTCACGGCCACGGTATTGGGGAAGGCGCTCGTTGCCGTGAAGGGCGCCTGGCCTCCGAACACCGTGATGTCCGCCTGTCCGGTGCCGCAAATGTCCTTGTTCGCACCGGTAAAGGTGACGCTCGCGGGATCAGCCGAAAGGCTCGTAATGTTGGCGCCGGTGGACGAGATCACGAACGCGTTGTCCACTGTGACGCCGCTCGCGATGTGAGTGACGC
>JBGOST010000017.1:0-12087 GCA_041476125.1 Usitatibacter sp.
GCCGAAGAGGCCAAGGTCCGAATGGAGGAGGCCGGCTATTCATGCGAATTGCCGCGCGAGCACCAGCGCCTGAAGACGCAAAAGGACGTGCGCTACTTCGGCCCCCAATCCATGAGGTGCAGGTACGCCGGCTTCGATCCGTGGTTCGGGACGCTCACCGTGGGCTTCAAGCTGCGCTATCCGGGCGGCTGGATCACGAGCGCCGAAGGCTCGCGTTTCTATTTCTCGTTCTTTGACGGCTCAGTGAGGAGCGGCGAGGTGACGGCCCCGGGGATCGTCTTTGCGAATCCCTCGGAGATGGCCGACTTCGTCGCGCACCACGTCAATATCGCGGACCCCTGCGCAGCCGACCGGAAAGCCCCCGGCTGTGCATCGACGAGCGACCCGGACTACGAGGTGACCTGCCTCAGGGCGCCGAACACGCCGGGCTGCAGCGATCGCACCGTGAAGCGACTCCTCATGCCGGGAAAGAAATGGAACGGCAGCCGCATCGAAGCGGGCACGCCGGAGGCTGCCGAGGCGGCTTTCGAGAAGATCGGGTTCAACTGCGCGACGTTCATGAAAGCCAAGCATGGCGAAACCATTACGGTCGCCATCGAGGGCGATGTGGCGTGGGTCGAGTGCGCGGGAAAGGCCTTCACCGGCCAACGGCAGAGCGCCTATCTCGGCGTCGACCTCGATACCACCGCCTTGACGCGGCTGAAAGTGCTCGCCGCCGATGCGAGCCTCGAGATGCCGGTGAAGGAGCGCCTCCCGGAGCTCGTCGAGAGCGGGCGCGAAGAGCGAATGATCGTGGTTGACGCCGCGGGCAAACCCACCCTGGTGCGGATCAACCGGGCGGGCCTCACGTTCGATTCCTCGGTCCTGCAGAAAATTCCCGCCACGGATGCCGCGACGCGCGAGCGCCTGTTCAAATCCGCGATCCGCCGCATCGAGGCGTCGTTCAAGTCCGCCGAGAACGAGCCCCTCACCCTGATGCTGCAGCGAATCGAGTATGGCTCGCACCTGTTCACCAAGTACGCCCCGGGAGCGCTGGCGAAAGGCGCCGAGACACCCCTGGAGCTGAGCGTTCCGGCGATGGCCAGCCTTGCCATCGCGGATTGCGGGACGATGGAGCTCGCGCAAGCGCGCGCCTGCTTCAAGCGTTATCGAGCGCGGCGCACCGAGCTCACGCGCCTGTTCGGGGAAGCCATAGCCGAGACCGCGCCCTACACATCGACCCTGCCCAGGGGAAGCCTGGTGCGCAGCCACGTCGAATTCCTTGCCGCGGCGACCCGCGATTGAATCCGCGACTGCATTTCAAGTCGGTGTCGTTCCGCGGGCTCGAGCCGGGCCCGCGAGTCATCGTCCTGGGCGCCGTGCACGGCAACGAGACCTGCGGGACGCGCGCGATCCAGCGCGTGGTCGAGGAAATCGATTCGGGCGCGCTGGAAATCGTGGCGGGCGAGGTGACCTTCGTCCCGATCGCCAATCCGCTCGCCTACGCGCGCGGCGAAAGGGCCGGCGATCGCAACCTCAACCGCAACCTGGGCCCCAAGGACAAGCCCGCGGACTTCGAAGACCGCGTCGCCAACTGGCTTTGCCCGCTGCTCGCGCGGCACGACGTGCTGCTCGACCTGCATTCGACGCGCGCGGCAAGCACCCCTTTCGCGATGCTCGGTCCCCGCGACAACACCGGAGAGATCGAGCCCTTCAAGCACTCCCAGCGCGAGCGGGCGCTGGCGAGAAGGCTCGGCGTGCGCCGTTTCGTCGAGGGTTGGCTCAGCACCTACGCGCATGGAGTCGCGCGCCGCGTGCGTGAAGGCAAGGGAAGTGCGCTCAACACAGATCCTCGCTACGGCGTCGGCACCACCGAGTACATGCGCTCGGTCGGCGGGTATGCGATCACCCTGGAATGCGGGCAGCACGAAGACGCGTCATCGCCGCAGGTCGCTTACCGCGCCCTCCGCAATGCACTCACGTTCCTGGGATTGGCACCCGGTTCCACGCCGCAGGTCGCCGACTCATACGAGGCGCTGCGCATCCGCGAAGTCGTGGACAAGGCACACGCCGGCGACCGATTCACGCGCGAGTGGGCGAGCTTCGACCGGCTCGCCAAGGGCGAGGCGATCGCCACCCGCAACGACGGCACGGTGGTGAGCGCGCAGGCCGACGGCTGGATCATGTTTCCCGACGCGAAGGCCGAGCCGGGCCACGAGTGGTTCTACATCGCGGAGCCGGTGGAGGAGATTTGACCCGTCAGTGGAAGAACAGGTACGCCACGGCGATCGCTGCGGCCACGGCCGCCAGGTCCGCGAGCAACCCATAGGTCACCGCGTAGCGCGTCTTGGTGATTCCCACCGAACCGAAGTAGAGCGCGATGATGTAGAACGTCGTATCCGAAGAGCCCTGGATGATGCTCACCAGCCGGCCGACGAAAGAATCGACGCCGTAGGTCTTCATCACCTCGATCGCCATCGCCCGAGCGCCGCTGCCGCTGATCGACTTCATGATCGCCGTGGGCAGCGAAGGCGTGAAGTCGGTGTTGAATCCGAGCAGCCCGATCGCCCATGCGACGGCACCCACCATCATGTCGAGCACGCCGGAATTGCGCAGCACGCCGATGGCGACCAGCATCCCCACCAGGAAGGGGATGATCATGAGCGACATCTGGATGCCGCCCTTGGCCCCGTCGATGAACGCCTCGTAGACGTTGACGCGCTTGTAGAGCGCCCCGGCGATGAACGCGACGATGATGGAGAGCACGAGGAGGTTCCCGACCACCTTCGACACGAGCTGGATCTCCGCCTTGGTGAGGTACTGGCTGAAGTACCAGACGACCGCCAGCACGAACGCGGTCATCCCGCCCAGCCAGGCGAGGACCACGGGATCGGTGAGCCGGATGCGCTGCCGCAGCGCCACGGCGATGAGGGCTACCAGCGTCCCCGCGAAGGTCGCGATCAACGTCGGGATGAAGATGTCCGACGGATCCTTCGCACCGAGGATCGCGCGCTGCGCCATGACGCTCACCGGGATCAGCGTCATCCCGGCGGTGTTCAGCACCAGGAACATGAGCTGGGCGTCGGTGGCCTCGTCCTTGCGAGGATTGAGCGTCTGCAGGCTCTCCATCGCCTTCAACCCGATCGGGGTGGCGGCGTTGTCGAGCCCGAGGAAGTTGGCCGAGTAGTTCATGATCATGAGGCCCGTGGCCGGATGGTCGCGCGGCACGCCCGGGAAGATGCGCGAGAAGAAGGGCGAGATGACCTTCGCCACCGCGTCGATCGCCCCCGCCTTCTCACCGATCGCGAGGATGCCCATCCACAGCGTCATCACGCCTGCCAGCGGAAGCGCGATATCCATGACCGCGAAGCGCGCGGAGTCGAACGTGCCGTCGACGATGCGCTTGAACACGTCCGCGTCGCCGAGGAATATCCACTGCGCCAGCGCGGCGACGAAGCCGACGATGAAGAAGCCGGCCCAGATGTAGGTGAGCGCCACGCGGCTACTCGCCGAGGCTCACTGGATACGAACCCAGAGCGGGGCGAACTTGTTGTCCGAGCGATGAACGAGCGTCACGTTGGAGCGCGTGACCCACGGAATCACCTGGCGATGCAGCGGAATCACCAGGACCTCGCGCTGCAGCACTTCCACCGCCTGGTTGATCAGCGCCTGGCGCCTGGCCGGATCCATTTCGATTTCCGCGCGGTCGATGAGGTCGTCCAACTCCGCGTTCCTGAAATTGCCGTAGTTGGTGTCGCCCGCGCCCTTTTCGTTGAGGCCGTGATAAAGCGGCTTCAGGGTGAACATGGCGTCGCGGTTGTTGTCGCCCCAGCCCTGCATGCACGCGCTGAATTCCTTCTTCGGCGTGCGCTGGAAATACTGCGCTTTCGGCATCGCCTCGACCTTCACGTTGAGCCCAACGCGCGCCCACATGGCCGCGATCGCCGTGCAGATCCTCTCGTCGTTCACGTAGCGGTCGTTCGGGCAGTGCAGCGTGAAGCCGAACCCATTGGGATAGCCCGCCTCGGCCAGCAGCTTGCGCGCGGCGGTGGAATCGAACGCCGGCCGCTTGTCGAGTGCCGCGGGAATCCCCTCCCCCTTGGGATTGGGGAGCGGAATCGCCGTGGGTGTCGCGAGCCCGCGCATCACCTGAGTCTTGATCGCGTTGATGTCGATCGCCTGGTAGAGCGCCAGTCGAACGCGCCTGTCCTTGAAGGGGTTCTTGCCCTTCACGTCGGAGAACAGCAGCTCGTCGCGCGCCTGGTCGAGCGCGATCGTGATGATGCGGGTCTCGTCGCCTTCCCAGACGCGCAAGGCGCGGTCTTCCTTCACCTTGGCGATGTCCTGCACCGGCGGGTCGAGGACGAAGTCGATCTCGCCGGACTGCAGCGCGGCCATGCGCGTGGCCGCGTTGGCGATCGGCTTGTACTCGATGGTCTCGATGTTGCTCTCGTAGCGGCCGTCCTTGATGCCCCACCAATCGGCATTTTTCGCGAGCACGGTCTTCACGCCCGGCTCGTAGGAAACGAGGCGAAAGGGGCCGGTGCCCATGGCGTTGCGCGAGGCGTAGGTCGCTTCCTTGGTCGAGAAATCCTGGGGCTCCGCGGCGTTGTTCTTCTGCGCCCACGCCTTGCTCATGATCGGGATCTCGCCGATGGCGATGGTCGCGACCGGGTTCGGCGCCGCCGTGGTGAATTCGACCGTGTAGTCGTCGACCTTCCGCGCCGTGCCGGCCTGGGAGGTGTAGGTGCGGAACTGCTTCGAGCGGCCCGCGCGCTCGAAGGAGAACACCACGTCGTCCGCGGTCAAAGGCGTGCCGTCCTGGAACTTCACGTCCTTGCGCAGGTAGAACACGCGCTGCGTGGGCGAGACGGCCTTCCACGACGTCGCGAGCCACGGCGTGGCCGACATGTCCTTGCCGGGCATGATGAGCCGCTCGTAGATCATGGCGTTGATGGACTTGGTGAAAGTCTCGTCCTGACCGTGGGGATCCTGCGTCACCACGTCGCCCTGCGACGACCAGCGGAAATTCTTGGCCGGCACCGCGAAGGACAGGCAAACCGCGAGGCAAAACAGTAGGGTTCTCATGCGCGGTATTGTAGCGGTCCATGAGCGCCTGGCGCTGGATTCCCACCCTCTACTTCGCGCAGGCGGTGCCTTTCGTCGTCGTGATGACCGTCTCGGTCGTCATGTACAAGACGCTCGGCATCTCCAACACCGACATCGCGCTGTACACGAGCTGGCTCTACCTGCCGTGGGTCATCAAGCCCCTGTGGTCGCCGCTCATCGACATGTTCGCGACCAAGCGCATCTGGATCCTCGCGATGCAGCTCGCGATCGGCGCCTCGCTCGCCCTGGTCGCGCTCACGCTGCCGATGGCGCACTTCTTCCAGATGTCGCTCGCGGTCCTGTGGCTGCTCGCCTTCGCCTCGGCGACCCACGACATCGCCGCGGATGGCTTCTACATGCTCGCCCTGGAGCAGCACCAGCAAGCGGCCTTCGTCGGCGTGAGGAGCGCCTTTTTCCGCGTGGGGATGATCGCGAGCCAGGGCGGCCTCGTCTACCTCGCGGGAACGCTCGGCGATCTCACGGGCAACGTGCCGTTGGCCTGGTCGATCGTGTTTGCGGTGACGGGCGGCTTGTTCCTCGTCCTCTGCGGGTGGCACCGCTTCGCCCTGCCCGCCCCCGAATCCGACCGCGCGGTCGAGCACGACACGCTCGTGCGTGGATTCCTTGCGAGCTTCGCCTCGTTCTTCCGCAAGGAGGGAATCGGCCCCATCCTCGCGTTCCTCCTGCTGTTCCGCTTCGCGGAGGCGCAGGCGCTGAAGCTCATCACGCCGTTCCTGCTGGATCCGCGCGGGGCCGGCGGCCTCGGCCTCACGACCGAGGAAGTGGGCATCGTCTACGGCACGATCGGCGTCATCGCGCTCACCGTGGGCGGCATCCTGGGTGGAGTCGTCATCGCCCGCGACGGATTGCGCCACTGGCTCTGGCCGATGGTGGTCGCGATGCACGTGCCCAACCTCGTCTTCGTGTACCTCGCGTTCGCGCAGCCCACGGGCATCGCCACGATCTGCGTCGCGCTGGCGATCGAGCAATTCGGCTACGGCTTCGGCTTCTCCGCCTTCCTCCTCTTCATGGTCATGGTGGCCGACGGCCCCACGCGCACGGCTCACTACGCCATCTGCACCGGCTTCATGGCGCTCGGCATGATGCTTCCCGGCATGGCGAGCGGCTGGATCCAGGAGCAGCTCGGCTACGCGAATTTCTTCGCCTGGGTGTGTCTCGCAACCATTCCTTCGTTCGTCGTGGCGGCCCTGGTCCGCATCGATCCCGCGTTCGGCAGGCGGCAGGCCGATCGCGCCGCCGGTTGACATGCAGCGCCTCGCATCCCTCGACGCTTTTCGCGGCTTCGCCATCGCCAGCATGATGCTCGTGAACAATCCCGGCGACTGGGGCCACCTCCAAGCGCCCCTTGCCCATGCGCAGTGGAATGGCTGGACGTTCACCGACCTGGTGTTTCCGTTCTTCCTTTTCGCGGCCGGCCTCTCGATGGCGATCTCGGTCGATCGTCGCAAACGTGAAGGATCGGATTCCCCACACCTCATCCGCGAGCTTGCGCGGCGCGCGGCGGTGATCTTCCTCGTGGGGCTCGCGCTGAACCTGTTCCCTGCCTTCGATTTCTCCACGGTGCGCATCCCCGGCGTCCTGCAGCGCATCGCGCTGTGCGTGCTCATCGCCGCGCCGCTGGCGGTCTACGCGTCCTCGAAATCGATCGGCATCTGGATCGCGCTGCTGCTTGCCGCCTACACGATCCCGATGCTCCTCGTGCCGGTCCCGGGACCCGACGGCGTCGTGGCCGCGGGGGCGCTCGAGCCGGGACGCGACTTCGGCGCGTGGGTGGATCGCCAGGTCTTCGGCGCTCACCTGTGGTCGCAATCGCGCACCTGGGATCCCGAAGGGCTCGTGAGCACGCTGCCGGCAGTCTGCAGCCTGCTCTTCGGCGTTCTCGCCGGTCGATGGCTCCTCGTCGCGCGCGCCCGGATGGCGACCTCGGTCACGGTTTTCCTCGCGGGCGTGGCGACACTCGTCGTCGGTCTCATGCTCGATGCGGCGCTCATGCCGATCAACAAGAACTTGTGGACCCCGGCGTACTGCGTGTTCATGACGGGCTGGTCGCTCGTCGCCTTCTCCGCGTTCCACGCGGCGATGGATGCCGCGCCCTCGGTCCCGTTTCGCGCGAGCGCGGGGCGAATGTTGCTTCCGCTCACCATCTTCGGCATGAACGCGCTCTTCCTCTTCGCGCTCTCGGGCGTCGTGGCGAGGCTCCTTGCGACGCTTCGCATCGGCGAAGGCAGCGCGGCGCTGACCCTCAAGGCGTGGCTCTCTGCGCCGTTGCAGGCCCTGCCGATCGCGCCCGAGAACGCATCGCTGCTCTTCGCGATCGCCTTCGATCTCGCCATGTTCGCCGTCGCGTGGGTCATGTGGAAGAAGCGATGGTTCGTGAAGGCTTGAGGCGCGCCCTCCTCCTGGCACTCGCGCTCGCAGCACTGGCGGGCTGCGCCGGGGTGCGCCTGGAGCCGCAAGCCCCGCCACCGGCACCGCGCGAGTTCCGTGCCGCGTGGGTGGCATCGGTCGCCAACATCGACTGGCCCAGCCGCGCGGGCCTGTCGCCGGCGATGCAGCAGGAAGAAATGGTGCGGATCGTGGAGCGCGCGCAATGGCTGGGCTTGAACGCGCTCATCGTGCAGGTGCGCCCCGCCGCCGACGCGCTCTACGCGAGCGCGCTGGAGCCGTGGTCCGAGTACCTCACCGGGGAGCAGGGCAAGGCGCCCGAGCCCTGGTACGACCCGCTCGCCGCGTGGGTCGCGGAAGCGCACCGGCGCGGCATCGAGCTGCACGCGTGGTTCAATCCGTATCGCGCGCGACACCCATCCGCGCGATCTCCCCTCGCACCGAGCCACGTCGCGAACGCGGAGCCGCGCCTGGTCAAGTCGTACGGAGATTTCCTCTGGCTCGACCCGGGCGAGGCGCAGGCCGCGCAGCGAACGCTCGATGCGATCGTCGATGTCGTGCGCCGCTACGACATCGACGGCGTGCACATCGACGACTACTTCTATCCCTATCCCGTCGCCGCACCCGACGCGGCCGGCGACGTGGATTTTCCCGACGATTCCTCGTGGGGGGAGTACCTGCTCTCGGGTGGAAAACTGGCGCGCGAGGCGTGGCGCCGCCGCAACGTCGACGCCCTTGTCGAGCGCATCCACGCCGCCGTGCATCGCGAAAAGCCCGAGCTGCGATTCGGCGTGAGCCCGTTCGGCCTGGGAAGGCCGGATCGCCGCCCGCCCGGCATCTCGGGGTTCAGCCAGTACGACAAGCTCCACGCGGACGTCGAGCTGTGGCTGGCACGTGGCTGGCTCGACTACCTCGCCCCGCAGCTCTACTGGCCCATCGAGGCGCCGGCGCAGGCGTTCGGCGTGCTGCTCGACTACTGGAAGGCCGCGAATGTCGCGGGGCGCCATGTCTGGCCGGGCCTTTTCACGAGCCGCATCAACGGCACGCCGGAATCGTGGAACACGACACAGATCATCGACCAGGTGGCCCTCACGCGCGAACGGGCAACGCAAGGGCAGATCCACTTCAGCATGATTGCGCTGATGGAAAACCGCCAGGGCATCGCCGATCGCTTGAGGGACGCATACGCCGCGCCGGCCCTCGTGCCGGCCTCGCCATGGCTCCCCGGCGCCGCGCCTGCCGCTCCCGAGGTCCGCGCGCGGCCCGATCGCGGTGCGATCATCGTCGAAGTCGCACCGATGCGTTCCGACGCCGCCTGGCTCCTCGCGATCTGGGCGCGTCACGGCGAGGAATGGACCTTCTCGGTGGCGCCGCTCGCCGCGGGCGCGGTGCGGATCGATGCGCGCATCGCAGGCACACCTGTCGACGCGCTGGTCGTCTCGGCGGTGAGCCGAACCGGGCTGGAAAGCCCGCGCGTGGGGGCCCGCGTGCGACAGGTCGATGGGCCGTGAGTTGAGGCGCGGCCAATTCCACGGCACCATCGCGAGAGAGTCCATGAAAAGAATCCTGCTCTGGGTGCTCGCCTGCTGCCTCGCCGGTTGCGCGGGCGCGCCGCCGATCGACACCAGCTACAACGCGGTGAGCCAGGACAGCCGCGCCCAGTTCCTCGTCATTCACTTCACTTCGACCGATTTCCCCTCGTCGCTGAAGACGCTCATGCAGGGCCCGGTGAGCAGCCATTACCTGGTGCGCGACGATCCGCCGATCGTCTACCGGCTGGTCGACGAAAACAGGCGCGCCTACCACGCGGGCGTGAGCTCATGGAAGGGCAGCACGCAGCTCAACGCGGCCTCGATCGGCATCGAGATCGTGAACCTCGGCCTCAAGCAATCGGGCGAGTGGGATGAGTACCCCAAGGCGCAGATCGACTTGGTGATCAAGCTCGTGAAGGACATCGTCGCGCGGCACGACATCCGCCCGGACCGCATCGTCGGCCACAACGACATCGCCCCGCAACGCAAGGTGGACCCGGGCCCGAGATTCCCGTGGAAGCGCCTCGCCGACGAAGGGATCATCCCGTGGCCCGATGCGGCCGCCGTCTCGCGCCGGCGCGCCGAATACGAGCAACGCTTGCCCGATGTCGAGTGGTTCCAGCAGAGTCTCGCGAAGCATGGCTTCGCGGTACCTCTTCATGGGGACCTCGATCTCGCCACCCGCAACGTCCTCATCGCCTTCCAGATGAAGTATCGTCCCGCGCGCTTCGACGGAACACCCGATGCGGAAACCGCCGCCCTCCTCGACGCGCTGGTGAATCCGCCCGCGCCCGGGTTCGGGGCCGCGCTCGATGGCGAGCTCGCCGCGATCGCGAACGACCCGAAACGCCCGCTGGCGAGCCTCTCGGTGCTCGCCATTCGCGGCGGCGAGGTCGTCTATCAGCGCCAGTTCGGCCGGCGTTTCATCGACGATGCCGCGCCGGGCCGGGACAAGGCGGCCAACCCGGACACGCTCTATCGCATCGCCTCGGTCTCGAAGCTCGTCACCACATTGGGAGCGATGAAGCTCGTCGAGGAAGGAAAGCTCTCGCTCGATGCGGACATCGGCAGCTACCTCGGCTATCCCGTGCGCAATCCGCATTTTCCCGAGGTGCCGATCACATTGCGCATGCTGCTGACCCACACCTCCTCGCTTCGCGACGACGCGGGATGCTTCTGGCTGGAACCGGGTCGCGAGCTGAAGGACGCGCTCATTCCCGGAGGCGCGCTGTACGGCACCGGAGCGATGTGGTCGAACCGGGCGAAGCCCGGCGCGTATTTCAGCTACGCGAACCTCCCGTGGGGTGTCGTCGCCACGATCATGGAGAAGGCGACCGGGGAGCGCTTCGATCGCTTGATGAAGCGGCTCATTGTCGAGCCGCTCGGGCTCAAGGGCGGCTTCAACCCGGCGGAGCTGCCCCGCGATCGAATCCCGACGATCGCCACCCTCTATCGCAAGGCCTCGGCGGGCGACACGCAGGTCTGGAATCCGCAGGGCCCGTGGATCGCGCAGGCGGACGACTTCTCGGTGCAGCTGCCGGTGGCGCGCGCGCGCGATGACTACTTGATCGGAAGCAACGGGACGCTGTTCGGCCCGCAGGGCGCGTTCCGCGCCTCCGCCGCCGACCTCGGCCGTATCATGCGCATGCTGATGAACGAGGGGGACATCGATGGCCGACGCATCCTCAAGGCGAAGACGGTCGATGCGATGCTCGCGCAGCAATGGCGCCACGACGGCGGCGCAAACGGCGACAGCAGCTACGGCAACGGCAAAGGCGTCTTCAACGCGTGGGGCCTTGGCAACCAGCACTTCCTCGACGTCTCGGGACCGGCGCACGGCGATCGCCTCGTCGAGGGCGGCGGGTTCGCGGCGGTCGGCCACCATGGCGATGCTTACGGCCTCAGCGCTGCGTTCGTGTTCGATCGCGACACGAAGAACGGGATGATCGTGCTCGCGGGCGGGACCGGTTTCGATCCGGAGACCGAGCGCGGCGCGTATTCGGCCGTTCCGCGCTACGAGGAACGCATCCTCACGGCGCTCTACCGCCGCGCGATCCAGGGACGCGCCGACTGACCCTTCAGGAGACCGCGGGTTCGAGCACCGTGAGAGTGCGGGCCGTCGCATCGAAGCGCGCGCACACACCCATGGGAATCGTGAAGTGGTGGGCGACGTGCCCGAATGAGAGGCCGTAGGCCACGGGCACGCCGAGGGGCTCGAGACGGTCGTCGAGCGTCTCGTCGAGAGAAAGCGACGCTTCGTCCGCAGGCGTCGCGCACTTGCGGCAGACGCCGAACATCACGCCCGCGGCTCGCGCGAGCTCGCCGCTCTGCACGAGCTGCGTGAGCATGCGATTCACCCGATACGGCGCTTCGTTGATGTCCTCGAGGAACGCGATGGCGCCGCCGAGGCGCGCCGCGTAGGGCGTGCCCACGAGCGCCGTGAGCACCGCGAGGTTGCCGCCCACGAGCGGTCCGGTCGCCACGCCGGGGCGAATCGTGCGCTCGGCGAATAGCGGATCGACCTCGGCGTGCCGGCGATTTTCCTCGGCCCCCACGATCGTGTAAGTCGGGCGCGGCTCCATGAACGCCGAGCGCAGGTGCGCGACCGAATAGGGCGAGAAGGTGGAGATGCCCGCGGGACCATGGAATGTCACGAGTCCCGCGAGGCGCTGCATCGCGAGGTGAAGCGCTGTGGCGTCGGAAAGGCCGACGAACACCTTGGCATGGTCGCGGATCATCCGGTAATCGAGCAAGGGCAGGAGAAGCGAACAACCCGATCCACCGCGTCCGGACCACACGGCCTTCACCTCCGGATCGCGGAACATCGCGTGGAGGTCCGCCACCTGCTGGTACGGCGTGCCGGCGTAATTGCCGCGCCTCAGCCGGATGTTCCCGCCCATCTTCACGCGCAACCCCATCGATTCGATGTTGCGTACCGCGAGCTCGATCTCGTCATCGCGCATGGCGCCGCCCGGCGCGACGAGCCCTACGAGTGCGCCGTCTCGAACGCGCGCCGGTTTCACGAGGCGCCGCGACCAATGGCTGGCCTGCTGGGCAAGGC
>JBGOST010000018.1:0-12059 GCA_041476125.1 Usitatibacter sp.
CGCTGTGGCCAACGTGGTCAAGCTCGACCCCCGCATTCGCGTTGAGACGCTCGATACCGCCATCCCCAGCATCCCGGGTTCGGCGATCGGACCCTTCCTCACCAACCCGCTGGTGGTCGAATCCGGAGGCCTCGATGGCGCGCCGACGATCGTCGCCACCGAAGAGAGCCGCGTCATCGTGGGGGCCGGAGACGTCGCCTACGCCGACCGCATCGGAACCAACGCGGGATTGAACTGGCAGGTGTTCCGGCCAGGCGTCGCGATTCGCGATCCCGAGAGCGGAGAAGTTCTGGGGATCGAAGCGAAGTGGGTAGGCGATGCGCGCGTGCGTCGGTACGGCAATCCAACCACGCTCGAAATCACGAAGTCGCGCCAGGAAGTGAACAAGGGCGACCGGCTCGCGCCGGCGCGCGAGTTGAGCTATCCGAACTACGTTCCGCGCGCTCCGGAAAAGCCGATCCGCGGAACCATCATGACCGTCGAGGATGGGGTGTCCGAATTCGGCCAGTTCCAGATCATCACGATCAACCGCGGCGCGCGCGACGGCCTCGAGCTCGGCCATGTGCTCGCGTCCTATCACCGCGGGCAACTGGTCACCGCCTCGGGGCACGCAGCATCCGCAGGCGCGCTCGAGACCCAGAACGCCTGGTGGAAGGGAATTTGGCCGAGCAGCTGGGGTATGACATGGACCAACATGGGGGAAACGAAACCCAACCCGGTCGTCCCCCCTCCGCCGGGCATGCAATCGGGGGATACCGCCAAGGCTGGCGCGGCACTTGCGGATGGCCCGATCACGTTGCCCGACGAGCGCAACGGCCTGATCTTCGTCTTCCGCGTTTTCGACAAGATGTCGTATGCGATGGTGATGCGCGCCAACCGTCCCATCTATATCGGCGACATCGTGAGGACACCCTGAGCGCCTAGCTGCGCTCGATTCAAAAGGGGGCTTCGGCCCCCTTTCCATTTTCCGGCACGGTCAGCGCGGCGTGACCCCGCGCCGTTAATCGGGCATCCTCCCGTTCCGCTTCGCGGAGTCCCCCTTGCAGACGCTTTCATCGCGCGACGACGTTGTCCCGTGGCTTCGCCTGACGCTGGTTCCAGGCGTCTCGCCGGCCGCGCAGCGACGGCTCCTGAAGGCTCTCGGCAGCCCGCACGCCATGCTCGGCGCCACCTCGCGCGAAATTGCCGCGGCGGCGGAGGACGACGGCATCGCGGCGCTGCTCGAAGCGGGGCCGAAGAAAGAACTCCTCGAGGCGACCCTCGCGTGGCTCGAAGCCGACGACTGCCACTTCATCACGCTCGCCGATGCGCAGTATCCCCAGGCCCTGATCAACATCGACGAGCCCCCGACGGTGCTGTACGCGCGCGGGCGAATCGAACTGCTCAACGGCCCCGCCTTCGCCATCGTGGGAAGCCGTAACGCCACCGCGCAGGGGGTTCGCGACGCCGCCGCTTTCGCGCTCGCATTGTCCGAGGCGGGGTTTGCGATCGTGAGCGGCCTCGCGCTCGGCATCGATGCGAGCGCGCACCGCGGCGGGCTCGCGGGAGCGGGATCGAGCATCGCCGTGATTGGAACCGGCCCGGATCGCGTATATCCCAAGCGCAATCGCGACCTGGCTCATGCGCTCGCGGAAAAAGGCTGCCTCATCACCGAATTCCCCATCGGCACCCCTCCCGCGGCGTCGAACTTCCCGCGCCGCAATCGCCTGATCAGCGGGCTCGCGCGGGGCGTCCTCGTAGTGGAGGCGGGGCTGCCCAGCGGCTCCCTCACAACCGCCAGGTGCGCGCTGGAGCAAGGACGCGACGTCTTCGCCATTCCGGGATCGATCCACTCGCCGCTCTCGAAGGGATGCCATTGGCTCATCAAGCAGGGCGCGAAGCTCGTCGAAAGCGCCGGGGATGTGCTCGAAGAGCTCGGATGCGGGAGCCCGCAATCGCCGCAAGAAGCCGGGGTCACGCAACTCGGGCCAAGCGATCCGTTGCTCGACGCGATGGGATTCGCCCCCATCTCGATCGACCAGATGGCCGAGCGCACCGGGCTCGGCGCTGATAAACTCGCGGCCCGACTTTCCCGGCTCGAAATCGAAGGTCGTGTCGCGGCGCTGGCCGGAGGCTGGTTCCAGCGCACCACCACACGCGTAATAGAATGAATTAGGAAAGCCCGACTCCCAACTCCATGGCATCGAATCTGCTAATCGTCGAGTCGCCTTCGAAAGCGAAGACGCTCAAGAAGTACCTCGGCAAGGATTACGAGATCCTCGCCTCGTACGGGCACGTGCGCGACCTCGTCCCCAAGACCGGCGCGGTGGACCCCGACGACAGCTTCAAGATGAAGTACGAGCTGATCGAGCGCAACACGAAGCACGTCGACGCCATCGCGAAGGCGGTGAAGGACTGCGACACCGTGCTGCTCGCCACCGACCCGGACCGCGAGGGGGAGGCGATCGCCTGGCACCTCTCCGAGATCCTCAAGTCGCGCAAGGCGCTCAAGGACAAGAAGTTGAAACGCGTCGTCTTCTACGAGATCACCGAGAGCGCGGTGAAGGAGGCGGTGAAGCACCCGCGCTCGATCTCGATGGACCTCGTGAACGCGCAGCAGGCACGCCGCGCCCTGGATTACCTGGTCGGCTTCAACCTTTCGCCGCTGCTGTGGAAGAAGATCCGCCGCGGGCTTTCCGCGGGGCGCGTGCAGAGCCCGGCGCTGCGCCTGATCGTCGAGCGGGAGCTCGAGATCGAGGCCTTCAAGACGCAGGAATACTGGTCCATCCATTTCGACAGCGAAAAGGACCGGATCGGATTCACCGCGAGGCTCACGCATTTCAAGGGCGAGAAGCTCGACCAGTTCGCGGTCGGCAACGCCGCGCGCGAAGAGCAGATCCGCGGCTTCCTCGAAACGCACGCCAAGGGCGTGGCGAAGGTGAAGGAGGTCGAGAAGAAGCGCAAGCTGCGCTCGCCCGCCGCCCCCTTCACCACCTCGACCTTGCAGCAGGAGGCGGTGCGCAAGCTGGGCTTTTCCACCGATCGCGCGATGAAGGTCGCGCAAAGCCTCTACGAAGGCGTGAGCGTCGGCAGGGTGGTGACCGGCTTGATCACCTACATGCGAACGGATTCGGTGACCTTGTCCAAGGAAGCGGTCACGGAGATGCGCGGCTACATCACGAAGAATTACGGCGCGGCGTACCTGCCCAAGGCGCCGGTGCTCTACCGCAGCCAGTCGAAAAACGCCCAGGAGGCCCACGAGGCGATCCGCCCCACGTCGATCGCGCGCACGCCCGATTCGGTCGCGCCGTTCCTGAACGACGAGCAGCGCAAGCTCTACGAGATGATCTGGAAGCGCGCCATCGCCTCGCAGATGACGCCGGCGCAGTTCGACACCGTGGCGGTGGATTTCACGGTGGGAGGGGCCGACAACCTCTTCCGCGCCAATGGCCAGACCATGGTCTTTGCGGGTTTCTACGCCGTGTACCACGAGGACCTGGACGACTCGGCCGAGGAGGAGGACAAGCGCCTGCCCGCCTTCGACGCGGGCGACGCGGTGAAGATCCAGAAGCTCTATGGCGAGCAGCACTTCACGCAACCCCCGCCGCGCTACTCCGAGGCGAGCCTGGTGAAAGCGCTCGAGCAATACGGCATCGGCCGGCCGTCGACCTACGCCTCGATCATCTCGACGCTGGTGAACCGCGAGTACGTGACGCTCGACAAGAAGCGCTTCATGCCCACGGACGTGGGACGCGTCGTCAACAAGTTCCTGACCGACCATTTCGCGCACTGGGTCGACTACGAGTTCACCGCCAAGATGGAGGACGAGCTCGACGACATCTCCAACGGGAAGGAAGAGTGGGTTCCCGTCCTCGCGCGATTCTGGAAGGACTTCTCGGCGCAGATCCTGGAAAAGGAATCGGTCTCGCGCAAGGAGGTGACGCAGGAGCAGATGGACGAGATGTGCCCCAAGTGCGGCAAGCACCACCTCACCCTGCGCCTCGGCCGCCGCGGGCGCTTCATCGGCTGCGGCGGTTACCCGGACTGCGACTACACGCGCAACGTCGATGGGGCGGAGAGCCCCGAGTCCATAAAGCGCGAGATCGGCGTCGATCCCCGCACCCACAAGCTGATCCAGCTGCTGCAGGGGCCCTACGGACCCTACATCCAGCTGGGCGAGCCCGAGGGCGACAAGAAGCCCAAGCGCGTGTCGTTGCCGAAGAACGTGGCGCCCGACGCGGTGACGCTCGAGACCGCGTTGAAGCTCCTCGCGCTGCCGCGCGACCTGGGGCCACATCCCGAGGGCGGCAAGAAGGTGCACGCCGCCATCGGCCGTTTCGGCCCGTATGTGAGCCACGACGGGCAGTTCAAATCGATCCCCAAGGACGAGAGCGTCTTCGACATCGGGCTGGAGCGCGCCGTCGCGCTATTGAAGGAGCCCAAGGCGTTCAACGCGCGCGGGGCGTTGAAGGTGCTCGGCAAGCATCCCGCCGACAACCAGCCGGTGGCGCTCTATTCGGGAAAGTATGGCCCGTACGTGAAGCACGGCAAGGTGAACGCAACGCTCCCCGACAAGGATGCGATCGGCACCATCACCCTCGAGGAAGCGATCGCCCTGCTCGCCGCCAAGTCGAAGAAGGGCAAGGGCGGTTTCAAGCCGAGGATGAAGAAGGCCGCCTGAAGCGGGGCGTTTTCGCCTTTCTTCAAACGTCCAGGTTCGTCACGCCGAGAGCATTGCTCTCGATGAACTGCCGGCGCGGCTCGACCTCGTCGCCCATCAACGTCGAGAACGTCTCGCCCGCGCTGATGGCATCCTCGATCTGGACCCTCAGCAGGATGCGCTTCGTCGGGTCCATCGTCGTTTCCCAGAGCTGCTGCGGATTCATCTCGCCCAGGCCCTTGTAGCGCTGGATCGCCATCGCGCCCTTTGCCTCGGAGAGCAGCCAGTCGAGGCCTTCCTTGAACGATTTGATCGAGCGCACCGTTTCGCCGCGCCTCACCTGGGCATCGGCCTGGATGAGGCCCGCGAGCGTCTGCGCGGTCTTCACGATCTGCGCGTAGTCGCCGCTTTCCAGGAACGCTTGGTCGATCACCGTCTCGACCTTGTTGCCGTGGAGGACCTTCTCCAGGCGCAAGCGCCAGCCGTCGGAGGTGGGATCGCGCTCGATGTGCGTCTTGGGCGGATGCAGCAGGAGGGCCTCGTGGAATGACCTCGCGGCTTGCGTTGCGCCCTCCTTGTTGCCGAGCGCGATCTTCGGCATCGACAGCATCGCGCGCAGGACCGTCGGGTCCATGGCGATCGAAAGCCGCTCGATCACGGCCTCGGTGGTGAGGTACTCCGAGGCGATCTTGTCGAGCGCCTCGCCGGACAACGGCGCGGCCGCGGCCCCGGGCACGAGGGCCGCGCCATGCAGCGCCTTGCGCAGCTGGTACTGCTTCAGCTCGAGCTCGTCCTTGAGGTAGCGCTCTTCCTTGCCGCTCTTCACCTTGTAGAGCGGCGGCTGGGCGACGTAGATGTAGCCCTTCTCGAGCAGCATCGGCATCTGACGGTAGAAGAACGTGAGCAGCAGCGTGCGGATGTGCGCGCCGTCGACGTCGGCATCCGTCATGATGATGATGCGGTGGTAGCGCAGCTTTTCGATGCTGAACTCCTCGCCGATGCCCGCACCCAAAGCGGTGATGAGGGTCGCGACTTCCTGCGAGGTGATGATCTTGTCGATGCGCGCGCGTTCGACGTTGAGGATCTTGCCCTTCAACGGCAGGATCGCCTGGTTCTTGCGGTCGCGTCCCTGCTTGGCGGAGCCTCCCGCGGAATCGCCCTCGACCAGATAGAGCTCGCACAGCGCCGGATCGCGCTCCTGGCAGTCGGCGAGCTTGCCCGGCAGGCCGATGCCGTCGAGTACCCCCTTGCGCCTGGTGAGCTCGCGAGCCTTGCGCGCCGCTTCCCGCGCGCGCGCCGCCTCGACGATCTTGGTGCAGATGATCTTCGCGTCGGCGGGCTTTTCCATGAGGAATTCGGCGAGCTTCTGCCCCACAATTTCGGAGACGACCGGCTGGACCTCGGAGGAAACCAGCCGGTCCTTCGTCTGCGACGAGAACTTCGGCTCGGGCACCTTCACCGAAAGCACGCACACGAGGCCCTCGCGCATGTCGTCGCCCGTGGTCTCGACCTTCGCCTTCTTGGCGATCTCTTCCTTCTCGATGTAGTTGTTGATCGTGCGCGTCATGGCTCCCCGCAGCCCCGTGAGGTGCGTGCCGCCGTCGCGCTGCGGAATGTTGTTCGTGAACACCTGCACCGACTCGCCGTAGGAGTCGTTCCACTGCATCGCGACCTCGACGGTGATGCCTTCCTTCTCGGCGATGGCATAGAAGATATTGCCGTGCAGGATCGTCTTGGAGCGGTTCATGTATTCGACGAAACCCTTCACGCCCCCCGCGTGCGCGAAGTTCTCGCTCTTGCCCGTCCTCTGGTCGATCAGCTCGATCTTGCAGCCGTTGTTGAGGAAGGAAAGCTCGCGCAGGCGCTTGGCGAGGATCTCGGCGTGGAACTCGACGTGGCCGAAGGTCTCCTTCGAAGCGAGGAAGTGGACTTCCGTGCCGCGCCGGTCGGTCTCGCCCGAGACTTCGAGCGGTTTCACCGCCACGCCGTCGCGGAATTCCATGTAGTGGGTCCTGCCGTTGCGCCAGATGCGCAGCTTGAGCCACTCGGAAAGCGCGTTCACCACCGACACGCCGACCCCGTGCAGCCCGCCCGAGACCTTGTACGAGTTCTGGTCGAACTTGCCGCCGGCGTGCAGCTCGGTCATGACGATCTCGGCGGCCGAGCGCTTCTGGTCGTCGTCGTCCTTGATGTCGGTCGGGATTCCCCGCCCGTTGTCGACGACGGAAATCGAGTTGTCGGTGTGGATGACGACCTTGATGTCGTCGCAATGTCCCGCGAGCGCCTCGTCGATGGCGTTGTCGACCACCTCGAACACCATGTGGTGAAGCCCGGTGCCGTCGGAGGTGTCGCCGATGTACATGCCCGGGCGCTTGCGCACCGCGTCCAGGCCCTTCAGGATCTTGATGCTGGTGGAATCGTAGTCGTCGGCGGTGGAACGGCCGTTGCTGCTGATTTCGGGAAGCGTTGCCATTGAGTTCCTGGTGGGTCGAGCTCTTGCGCGGCTCTAGATGCGCATCGGCATCACGACGTACTTGAAATCGTCGCGGGCCGGCACTTGCACGAGCGCGCTCGAGTTCGAGTCGCCCATGGTGAAAGTCACGGTGGGTGAGTCGACGTGGTTCAGCACGTCGAGGAGGTAGGAGATGTTGAAGCCGATATCGAGCGGATCACCGTCATATTCGACCGCGAGCCCTTCCTCGGCCTCCTCCTGTTCGTTGTTGGTGCAGATGATCGACAGCGCGTCCTTGGTGAAGACCAGGCGCACGCCGCGGATTTTTTCATTCGACAAGATCGCGGCGCGATTGAGCGACTGGGCGAGCGTGGCGCGGTCGAGCACCACGCGATTCTTGTGCGAGGCGGGAATCACCTTTTGGTAATCGGGAAACTTGCCTTCGACGATCTTGGAAACGATCTCGATGCCGCTGAAGGAAAAACGCGCCTGGTTCGACCCGATCGCGAGCGACACGGGCTCGTCGGTGTCGCCCAGCAGCTTGATCAGCTCGAGCACGGTCTTGCGCGGCAGGATCGCTTCGACCGAGCCGTGATCGCTTCCGAGGGATTGGCTGGCATACGAGAGCCGGTGCCCATCCGTGGCGACGACTCTCAGCGTGTCCTTGTCCACCGAGAAAAGCACGCCGTTCAAGTAGTAGCGGATATCCTGCACCGCCATGGCGAACTGCACCAGGCGCAATGCGTCCTTCAGCGCCTTCTGCGGCAGCGTGAGCGTTTTGGAGGCGTCCTTCGCCTCCACCATCCTGGGAAAGTCCGCCGCGGCGAGCGTCTGCAGGTTGAAGCGGCTCTTGCCGGCGCGAACCGTCATCCGGTTTTCCTTGGCCTCGAGCGAGACCTCCGCATCCTCGGGAAGGGAACGCAGGATGTCATAGAGCTTGCGCGCACCCGCGGTCACCGATCCTTCGGCCGTTCCCTCGAGATCGGCGCGCGCCGTGATCTGCACTTCCAGGTCCGTCGCGAGAAACTCCACCTTGGAGCCGGACGCCGTGATGAGCACGTTCGACAGGATGGGTAGCGTGTGGCGGCGCTCGACGATGCCGGTGACTTGCTGCAGCGGCCCCAGGAGCTTGTCGTTGCTCGATTTGATTTTCAGCATGATCTATCTATTAGTTATCTTTAGAAGTAACACCAGTCAACAGCTAACAGGAGCGGGCCTGGAGCGGGATAACTCCAGAATGCGGCTATCGATCAAACAGTTGACCCTCGTTTGAAGTGGGGTCGAAACCCCCGCTTCTCAACGTCAACCTGTGGACAGAAAAGGGCGATTCGGATCGACCCGAAACAGTCCACAGGTTCTTCATGGGTTCAGGGCCTTTCATCCCAGGAGTATCTGCTGCAACTGGGCATAGTCGCGCGCGAACTCCTGGTCGCTCTCGCGCAGCTCCGCGGTCTTGCGGCAGGCATGCAGCACGGTCGTGTGGTCGCGGCCGCCGAATGCCTCGCCGATTTCGGGAAGGCTCTGCTGGGTGAGTTCCTTGGCGAGCGCCATCGCCACTTGCCGCGGGCGGGCCACCGAGCGGAAGCGCTTCTTCGAATACATCTCGGAGACCTTGATCTTGAAATAGTCGGCGACGGTCTTCTGGATGTTCTCGATGGAAACCTGGCGATTGAGGACCGCAAGCAGGTCCTTCAGGGCCTCACGGGCGGTGCCGACGGTCACCATCTGGTTGTTGAACCGGGCATAGGCCAGTACGCGCTTGAGCGCGCCTTCGAGCTCCCGGACGTTGGAGCGAATGTGCTTGGCGATGAAGAAAGCGACGTTCTCGTCCAGGTGCACGCCATCGTTCTCCGCCTTCTTCAGCAGGATCGCCACGCGCATCTCGAGCTCGGGCGGCTCGACCGCCACCGTGAGCCCCCACCCGAAGCGCGAGATGAGGCGCTCTTCGATGCCGGTCATTTCCTTCGGGAAGCAATCGCTGGTGATGGCCACCTGCTTGTGCGCTTCGAAAAGCGCGTTGAACGTGTAGAAGAACTCTTCCTGCGAGCGCGACTTGCCGACGAAGAACTGCACGTCGTCGATGAGGAACAGGTCGAGCGAGCGGTAGTAGCGCTTCAACGAATCGAAGCTCTTGTGCTGGTAGGCGCGCACCACGTCGGCGACGAACTGCTCGGCATGGATGTAGCGCACTTTCGCCTTGGGGTTGCGCTTGAGGACTTCGATGCCGATGGCCTGCAGCAGGTGCGTCTTGCCCAGGCCGGTGCCCCCATAGATGAAGAGCGGGTTGTAGGCGGTGCCCGGGTTCTCGGCGACCTGGATCGCCGCCGCGCGCGCAATCTGGTTGGCCTTGCCGTTGACGAAGTTCGCGAACGTGAACCCGGGGTTGAGGCGGTGCTCCTCCCGAGAGGGGCGCTCGGGCGGGGCGCTCATCGCCACCGGCTCGGGAACCGTGATCTCGGTGTCCACCGGCTTTTCGTCGAGGACCAGGTTCACGCTCAACCGCCGGCCGGCGACGCGCTCCACGCGAGACTCGATCTTGTTCAGGAGATTGGAGCGCACCCAGCGCAGCACGTGGTGGTTGGGCGCGACCAGCACCAGCTGGTTGTCCTGCCGCTCAGCCCTGAGGGGCTTGATCCAGGTGTCGTACTGCTGGGCCGGCAACTCTTTTTTGAGCTCTGCGGCGAGCGACGGCCAAAGCGAATCCATGGGCAAAATCGAGTGGAGAGTCGGGATGAAAAACGCGGACAGGCGATCTCAAATTTTATCTGGATCGGGCGACGTTATCCACAGCCATGGAAGCCCTTGAAAACAAGGGAGCAATGGAAAGGGTGCGTCGAATCCGCTATAATTTCAGGCTTTTCGCCCTCCAGCGATCGGTTCCCCGGAGGCGTCTTTTCCTAAAGGCCGTCAGCCCATGAAGCGCACATTCCAGCCGTCAACCACTCACCGCAAGAAGACGCACGGGTTTCGCGTGCGCATGAAAACGGCCAGCGGCCGCGCCATCATCAACGCGCGCCGCGCCAAGGGCCGCAAGCGCGTCGCTGTCGCGTAGGCCCCATGCCGCGGAGCGCCCGTCCCGAGGGTTATTCGCGGCGCCACCGCTTTAGCGCGCGAGGCTCGTTCGGCGCCGTGCTGCGCGGCTCGCGCAAGCTGCGCGGGCGCCTCGCGGTGATCCATGTAGGGCCGGGGCGGGACGGATTTTCTCGCCTGGGCATCGCCCTCACCCGCCGCCTCGTTCCCCGCTCCGTCGACCGCAATCTCGTGAAGAGAATGTTGCGCGATGCGTTTCGGCGCCACGCGGTCAAGCGAGCCGGGCTCGATTGCGTGGTTGCGTTGCGCGAGCGCTTCGATCGCGCCCAGGCCACGGCCGTGTTGGACGAGATCCGGATCCTCTTCGACCAGCTCTCGCGTAACGATTCATGAAGCGCATCCTGCTCGCCGCGATTCGCGGTTATCGCTACCTGCTGAAGCCTTGGTGGGGTAACCAGTGCCGTTTCACGCCCTCGTGTTCCGAATACGCGATGCGGGCCGTCGAGGAGCATGGAGCGCTGCACGGCTCATGGCTCGCGGCGCGGCGCGTATGCAGGTGCCACCCCTGGCATGCGGGCGGCTTCGACCCAGTCCCTTGAGCTCGCAATCGACATGATGGATACGCAACGCCTCATCGCCCTCGTCGTCTTCTCCTTTTCGGCGATCCTGCTCTGGGAAGCCTGGCAGAAGCACAACGCGCCGAAGGTGGAGGCGCCGACGACGGCCGTCCCCGCGGCTTCCAAGGCCCCGGCAGGCGTGCCCCCACCGGTGGCAGCACCTCCCGGCGCACCTGCCGCGGCCACGCCTCCTGCGGCCGCACCTGCGGCCGTGGCGAGCGGCCAACCGATCCTGGTCAAGACCGATGTCTTCGATGTCGAGCTGAGCACGCTCGGCGGCGACATCCGGCGCGTCACCATGAAGAAGGTCCACTCCGCGCTGGACCGCAACCAGCCGCTCACGCTGCTCGAGCCCGATCCCCAGCACTTCTTCGTTGCGCAGTCCGGGCTGCTCGGTGAAGGGTTGCCCACCCACCTCACCGCGTACGAGGCCGAGAGCAAGGTCTACACCCTTGCCGACGGGCGCGACGAGCTGGAGGTGCGGTTGCGCTCGCGCGATGCGAGCGGCGCGGAAGTGGCCAAGCGCTACGTCTTCCATCGCGGCAGCTACTTGATCGACGTAAGCTACGAGGTGAAGAACACCTCCGACAAGCCGCTGGCACCCGTGGCTTACTTCCAGTTCATGCGCGACGGCAATCCGCCCAGCGAGGCCGCCGCCCAGACGAGTGCTTTCGCCGGCGTCACGACCTTCACCGGCCCCGCCGTCTACACCGAGGAAGCGAAGTTCTCGAAGGTCGACTTCGGCGACATCGCCAAGGGCAAGCAATCCCACGTGAAGACCGCGAAGGACGGCTGGATCGCGATGATCCAGCACTACTTCGTTTCGGCGTGGCTGCCGAAGAACGGCGTGGAGCGCGAGTTCTACACCAACAAGGTGGCCGAGAACCGCTACACCGCGGGCGTCAAGGTTGCGGTCGGCGTGATCGCCCCCGGGGCCACGGGCACGCTCACGGTGCCGGCGTACATCGGCCCGCAGGAAATCGAGACGCTCGAAACGGTCGCCCCGGGACTCAAGCTCGTCGTCGATTACGGCTGGCTCTACATCATCGCCGCGCCGCTCTTCTGGTTCCTCAAGTGGATCCACAGCCTCATCGGGAACTGGGGCTGGTCGATCATCGTCCTCACCATCATCATCAAGCTCGTCTTCTATCCGCTCAACGCCAAGGCGGGGCGCTCGATGGCGCAGATGAAGGTGCTCACGCCGAAGATGGAGAAGTTGAAGCAGCTCTACGGCGACGACCGGCAGAAGCTCAACCAGGCGATGATGGAGCTCTACAAGACCGAGAAGATCAATCCGCTCGGCGGGTGCCTGCCCATCCTC
>JBGOST010000019.1:0-11921 GCA_041476125.1 Usitatibacter sp.
CCACAGCATGAACAGCCCGGTGAGCATCAGCCCGGGCACCACCCCGGCGAGGAACAGGCGCCCGATCGAGGTCTCGGTAGCGATGCCGTAGAGAATGAACGTGATCGATGGCGGAATCAGGATTCCGAGCGTGCCGCCGGCACAGATCGAGCCCGTCGCGATGTCATCGGGGTAGCCGCGTCTGCGCATCTCGGGGATGCCCATCTTGCCGATCGCCGCGCAGCACGCCGGCGAGGAGCCCGTGAGTGCCGCGAACAGCGCGCAGGCTCCGAGGTTCGAGATCACGAGACCGCCGGGCAGGCGATACAGCCAGCGGTCGAGCGCTTCGTAGAGGTCCTTGCCCGCGGGCGAGGAGCCGATCGCCGCGCCCATCATCACGAACATCGGGATCGACACGAGCGTGAAATCGTTCAACCCGGCATAGAAGGTCTCGGCGACGACGTGCAGCGCGCTCCAGCCCTGGAAGATGGCGATGAAGATGATGGAGATCGCGCCCAGGCCGAAGGCGACCGGCGCGCCCGACAGCAGCATCACGAGCGTGACCACCAGCACGAGGAGGCCCTGCGTCGTGGGGCTCATGGAAGGTGCGCGTCCATGCCGAACGGCTTCTCGCGCCCGGTGGCCAGCGCGAAGAGGTCGGCGAGGCACTGCAGGGCGAGCACGCTCAGGCCGATCGGCATCGAGGCGTAGGGAATCCACAGGCGCGCGCGCCACATGGTGTCGGAGACCCAGGAGTTGTCCCACGCTTCCTTCCAGAAAATGAAGGTGAGCACTGCGAGCACCACGGCGAATGCCAGCGTGACGCACCCGGCGAAGATCGCCAGCCAGAATCGGAAGCGCGGCCCCGCGTAGTGCGGCAGGACATCCACGTTCACGTGGCCCCGCGTCATCAGCACGAAGGGGCTGCCGATGAAGGTCGCCGCGACCAGGCTGTAGGTGACGAAGTCGGTCTGCCAGATGGTGTTGTGGCCGAGCGCGTAGCGCACGAACACCATGTGGCAGACAACGAGGACGCCCAGCCCGATCAGCGCGGCGGCGAAATAGCCGAGGAACTGCGAGATCGACCGGACGACCCGGACGAACTTCTCCATGGCGCGCGCCGCGCGCCTACTTCACGCTGAGCGCGTCGTCGACCAGCTGCTTGCCGTCGGGGACTTCCTTCGCGAACTCGACGTAGGAGCTTTCGCGCGCCACCTTGAGCCACGCGTCGTACTCGGCCGGGCTCAGCGTGATCACCTCGACGTTGTGGGACCTGAAGGCCTTGACCATCTCGTCATCGAGGCCCTTGGCCTCCTTCGCGAAGAATTCCTGCGCTTTCCGGCCGGCTGCGAGCAGCGTTTCCTGTTGCTTCTTGTCGAGGCGCTCGAAGCTCTTCTTCGACATGAGCACCGGCTCGTACATGAACCAGAGGGCGTTGTCGCCGGGCGCGGTCAGGCATTTCACCTGCTCGTAGATGCGGAAGGAAACGAAGCTGCCGGAGCTGGTATCGGTGCCCTCGGCGACGCCGGTCTGCAACGCGTTGTAGACCTCGTTGCTGGGGATGGAGACGATCGAGGCGCCTGCCGCCTGCCACATCGATGCGAAAGTCGGGCCCGCGGAACGGAATTTGAGTCCCTTCACATCGGCGGGGGTACGGATGCACGCCTTCTTGGAGGCCATGGCGCCGGCCAGCCACGCGTCGGAGAGGACGATGACGCCGGCCTTGTCGATCTTCGCCCTGATGTCCTTCATGAACTTCGAGTCGTTCATGCGCGCGGCGCGCTCGTGGTTGCGCACCAGGCCGGGCATCAGCGTGGCCCCGAAGGCCCGCACCTTGCCGCTGGCGTAGTCGAGCGGGAACGAGGAAATGTCGAGCTGGCCGTTGACCAGCGCATTCCACTGCTCGTTGGCCTTGAAGAGCGCCGCCCCGGGAAAGACCTGCACCTCGAGTCCCACGTTGGCCGCCTTGGCTTCGCGCGCGATGATCTGCACCATCTCGTCGCGCACGTCGCCCTTGCCGCCCGGAAACTGGTGCGATGCGCGCAGCGTGACGTTTGCCGCCAGAGCCGAGCCGCCAACCGCGGCGGCCGCCAATGCACACAAGTAGAAAGCCCTGCGCCTGAATTTCGTCATTTTCATCTCCTCGGGTTTTGTGGAAGCGGCCCGTGCGCAAGCAGGGCTGCGCTCAGTTGTCGATCCTGATTTGGGCGTCCTTCACGACCTTCGCCCAGCGCGGCACTTCGAAGTGCACGAAGCGGCCGAACTCCGCGGGAGGCTGCCCGCCTGCGACGGCCCCCTGCTCGGCCCAGATGTTCTTCACGTCCGGCTGGGCGAGGGCCTTGGCCACCTCCTGGTACATCTTCTCCACGATTTCCTTCGGCGTGCCTTTCACGGCCCACAGCGCATACCACGTGGTCACCTCGAAATCCGCGACTCCCATCTCCGTGAGCGTGGGAATGTCCGGCACGATCGGGGAGCGCGTGGCGGTGGACACGGCGAGCGCGCGCAGCTTGCCGCCCTTGATCTGCGGAGCGGAGGTTCCCATGCCGTCGAAGGCCATGTCGACGTTGCCGCCGAGCAGATCGGACATCATCGGCCCGGCGCCTTTGTAGGGGACGTGGACGAGATCGGTTCCGGTGCGAATCTTGAAAAGCTCGCCCACCAGGTGGTGCGAGGTGCCGTTTCCCGCCGAGCCGAAGTTGAGCTTGCCGGGGTTCGCCTTCGCATAGACGATGAGGTCGTTCAGCGTCTTGATGGAAGCGTGCTTCGGATGCATAACGATCACGTTGGGCACGTACGCGAGCACCGTGACGGGCTCGAAGTCCTTCTCGATGTTGTAGGTGAGCTTCGTGTAGATCGACTCCGCGATCGTGTGATGGATGGCGCCCACGAAGAAGGTGTAGCCGTCGGGCGCCGCCCGCGCTGCCGCGGCCGCCCCCACCGTCCCCCCCGCCCCTCCCATGTTCTCCACGTAGAAGGACTGGCCGAGGCTTTGCGTGAGCTTGGCCGCGATCGGTCGCGCGAAGGCGTCGACGCCTCCACCCGCCGGAAAAGGATTGATCATCCGCACCGCCTTGTTGGGCCACTGCGCGTGCGCAGCCGCGATGCCCATGAAGGCGAGCGCGGCCGCGATGACCCCTCGCTCGATGAAGCGCTTCAGCATGAATTTCCTCCTCCTACGATTTGGAACGTGCCCGGATCGGGTCCGGGCATCGGCGACGCGACTACTGTAGCAGCCTCACGCGGCCCGGCGTGCTCCCTGGGCCTTTCGCGCCTCGGCGACGAGGTGCTCCATTGCCGCGAGCACGCCGCCCTTCCTGAACGGCACGGCAGCCAGCTCGAGCCCCATCTCCACCCCGGCCAACGTGCCCATGAGCATGAGGTCGTTGAAATCGCCGAGGTGCCCGATGCGGAATACCTTGCCCTGCAGCTTCGCGAGCCCGGTGCCGAGCGACATGTCGAAGCGCTCGAGGACGAGGCTGCGAAAACGATCGGCGTCGTGTCCCGGCGGCATCACGACCGCGGTGAGCGACGAGCTGTACTCGTCCGGATCCAGGCAGAGGATCTCCAGGCCCCACGCGCGGACCGCGCGGCGGGTGGCCTCGGCGTGCCGGTCGTGGCGCGCGAAGACGTTCGCGAGACCCTCCTCCTCGAGCATGGCGATCGACTCGCGCAAGCCGTAGAGGAGATTGGTGGCCGGCGTGTACGGGAAATACCCGGAAGCATTCGCCTTGAGCATGTCTTCCCAGTCCCAGAAGGAGCGCGGCAGCTTCGCCGCCTTGCTCGCCGCGAGCGACTTCTCGGAGGTCGCGTTGAAGCTCAGCCCCGGCGGCAGCATCAGCCCCTTCTGCGAGCCGCCGACGGTGACGTCCACGCCCCATTCGTCGTGGCGGTAGTCGATCGAGGCGAGCGAGGAGATGGTGTCGACCATGAGCAGCGCGGGATGCTTCGCATTGTCGATCGCCTTGCGCACCAGCGGAACGCGCGTGGTGACGCCCGTGGAAGTCTCGTTGTGCACGACGCAGACGGCCTTGATCGCGTGCGCCTTGTCCGCGGCGAGGCGCGCTTCGATCTCGCCCACGTTCGCCCCGTGCCGCCAGTCGCCCGGGATGAGGTCGACCTGGAGCCCGAGCTTGCCCGCCATCTTGGTCCACAGCGACGAGAAGTGCCCGGTCTCGCTCATCAGGACCTTGTCGCCGGCAGAAAACGTATTCACGAGCGCCGCCTCCCACGCGCCCGTGCCCGAAGCGGGATAGATCACGACCGGATGGCGCGTCTTGAAGATGCGCTTCATTCCCTCGAGGACTTCGCGGCCCAGCACGGCGAAGTCGGGACCGCGATGGTCCATCGTCGGCCGGTCGATCGCGCGCAGCACACGGTCGGGCACGTTGGTCGGGCCCGGAATCTGCAGAAAATGGCGTCCGGCTGGCATGGCAACCCCTCGTCGGTAAAAAGCACCCCGCACGCGTCATTGCGGCCGGGCCCGGTTTTCCATCCATAATGCCGCACCCTTCGCCCGATTGGCACGTGTTCCGGTAAAAACTCCCATGACCCCTCCGACCCCGCAGCCTGTGCGCTTCGCGCGGGGCGAGGACCGCTCCCGTGTCGCGCTCGCGGCGCGACTCGAGCGCGAGGTCGACGGCGAGATCCTCTTCGACGCGGCGAGCCGCGGCCGCTATTCCACCGATGCGTCGATCTACCAGGTCGTTCCGGTGGGCGTGGTGGTGCCGCGCAACGTGAATGCGGCGATCTCGGCGATGCAGATCGCGGTGGAGGAGGGGGTGGCGATCCTGCCGCGCGGCGCCGGCACTTCGCAATGCGGGCAGGCCGTGGGCGCGGCGCTGGTCATCGACGACAGCAAGTTCATCAATCGCGCGCTCGAGGTCGACCCCGCGAACCGGCGCGCCGTGGTCGAGCCCGGAATCGTCCTCGACACCCTCAACACCCAATTGCGCGCGCACGGGCTCTGGTACCCGATCGACGTCTCGACCTCGGCGCAGGCCACGCTCGGCGGGATGGCGGGAAACAACTCGTGCGGCTCGCGCTCGCTCGCCTACGGCAACATGGTCGACCGCGTGACGGCCATCGACGCGTGGCTTCCTACCGGCGTGCGCGGGCGGTTCGGAACGCACGCGAGCATGACGGATGCGCCCATTCGCGAACTCGGCCAGCACGCGCTCGCCCTCTGGGAGCGTGAGCGCGACGAGATCGACGCCCGCTTTCCGAAAGTGGCGCGCCGCGTCGCGGGCTACAACCTCGATCGGCTCGCGCCGGCGGATTTCAACCTGGCGAAGCTGCTCGTCGGCAGCGAAGGAACGCTCGCCTGGTTCGAGAAGATCCACCTCGCTCTCGCGGAGCTGCCGAAGCACAAGGCGCTCGGGGTGGCGCATTTCCCGCGCTTCTACGACGCGATGGACGCCGCACAGCACATCGTCAAGCTCGGCCCTACGGCCGTGGAGCTCATCGACCGAACGATGCTCGACCTCGCGCTTTCGAACCCGGCGTTCGCGCCGGTCATCCGCGCGTTCGTCAAGGGCGATCCCGACGCGATCCTGCTGGTCGAATTCGCGGGTGGCGAAAGCGCGCCGCAAGCCGAAGGCGTGAGGCGCCTGGGCGAGCTCATGTCCGACCTTGGCTTCCCGGAGGCGGTGGTCGAGATCCTCGATGCGGGCCGACAGAAGTCCTTGTGGGACGTTCGCAAGGCGGGCCTGAACATCATGATGTCGATGAAGGGCGACGGAAAGCCGGTCTCCTTCATCGAGGACTGCGCCGTTCCCCTCGAGCACCTCGCCGAGTACACCACGCAGCTCACCGAGGTGTTCCGCAAGCATGGGACCCAGGGCACGTGGTACGCGCACGCCTCGGTCGGGTGCCTCCACGTGCGCCCGGTGCTCAACATGAAGGGCGATGGGTCGTTGCGCATGCGCGCCATCGCGCAAGAGGCCGCCGATCTCGTGCGCCGCTACAAGGGCGCCTACTCGGGAGAGCATGGCGACGGGCTGGTGCGCTCGGAATGGATCGCGCCGTTCTTCGGCCCGCGCTTGACCGCCGCGTTGGGCGAGATCAAGTCGTGGTTCGACCCGAAGGGCCTCATGAATCCCGGCAAGATCGTGAACCCGTCGCGGCAGGACGACCGCTCGCTCATGCGCTTCGGCCCCGAATACAAGCAGCCTGCTCCGCGCACGGTCCTCGACTGGAGCGAGTGGGGCGGCCTCGCCGGGGCGGTCGAGATGTGCAACAACAACGGGCATTGCCGCAAGTTCGACGCCGGCACCATGTGCCCCAGCTATCGCGCCACCGGCGACGAGCGCGACCTCACGCGCGGGCGCGCCAACACGCTGCGGCTCGCGCTCTCGAACCAGCTCGGGGGCGACGAGGCCGCGGAGGAATCGGTGCGCGGGGCGCTCGACCTGTGCGTCTCGTGCAAGGGATGCCGCCGCGAATGCCCGACCGGCGTGGACATGGCGCGCATGAAAGTCGAGTTTCTCGCAGCCTACAAGCGCCGCCACGGCTTCACGCTTCGCGACCGGCTCATCGCCCACGTGCCGCGCTACGCCCCATGGGCCGCGCGCCTGCAGCCATTGATCGGCATGGCTTCGCGCCTGCCGGGGTCGGGCGCCGTCATCGAGGCGCTGGGCTTCGATCGCCGCCGTCCGCTTCCCGCGTGGCGCCGCTCGTGGACCTCGAAGCGCGGCAAGCGCGTGGCGCGCAGCAGCGCGCCCGGAACCCGCCCCATCGTCCTCTTCGCCGACACGTTCAACAACTGGCTCGAGCCCGAGAACCTCGCCGCCGCGCACCGCGTGCTCGAGGCGACCGGACACGAGGTCATCGTCGCGCGCGGGAGAAAGGGGCGCGCACTTTGCTGCGGGCGCACCTATCTCGCGGTTGGAATGATCGACGAGGCCCGCGCGCAGGCGCGACTCACGATGGCCGCGCTTGAGCCGCACCTCGAGGCGGGCACGCCGATCGTCGGCCTCGAGCCCTCGTGCCTCTTCACATTTCGCGACGAATACGCGGCGATGTTTCCGGGCGACCGCCTGGGCGGGCTCGTTGCGAAGGCGCAGCTCATCGACGAGTACCTCGCCGCCGAGCTTCGCGCGGGACGCCTCTCCGCGCCGTGGAAAGCGGGGCCGGCGCGCTCGATTCGCGTGCACGGCCATTGCCACCAGAAGGCCTTCGATACCTTCGAAGCCACGCTCGAGCTCCTGCGTTCGCTGCCCGGCGCGCAGGTCGCCGCGATCGAATCGAGCTGCTGCGGCATGGCGGGCGCCTTCGGGCATGAGAAGGGGCACTACGACGTATCGATGAAGATGGCCGAGCTGGCGCTCCTCCCGGCGGTGCGGGCGGCGCCGGAGGCGACGATCGCCGCCGCGGGAACGAGCTGCCGCCAGCAGATCGCCGACGGTACCGGGCGCGTGGCGCGCCATCCGATCCACATCCTCGCCGAATGGCTGTGAGCGCCGCGAGCGCAGCGGCGATCCTCGCGTCGCTGCGCGAGGCGCTCGCCTTCGAGGCTCTTGGTGAATCCGTGGGCAACGTCACCGTCGGGCGCGGAACCCTGGGCGCCCGCGGGGTTCGCGTGGCGCTCGTGGAGAACCGTGCCGCGAGCGGCTCGCTCGGCGCGCGCGAGTCCGAGCGCCTGGGTGCGCTCTTCCGGATCGCGGCGAGCGAGCGCGCCGGGTTGGTGCTCTACCTCGACTCCGCCGGCGCCAAGGTCTCCGAAGGCCTCGTGGCGCTGGGCGCCTTTCGCAACCTGTATCGCGCCGGGCTCGACGCGGTATTCGCGGGCGTTCCCATCGCGGCAGTGCTGGGAAAGAACTGCTATGGCGGTGCCAGCATGCTCGCGCACCTCGCGGGGTGGCGCCTCTTCGCCGAGACCACGCAGCTCGCGATGTCCGGCCCGTCGATCATCGCTTCGGCGGCCGGCGTCAACGTCCTGGACGAGATGTTCCGTGCCATGGCCGATGCGGCGCTGTCGTCCGCCGCGCGCGCGAAGGCGAGCCCCGCGAACGCCGTGTGGACGGCGGGGAGCGACATGGTGGCGTGGCTGCGCGAGGCGCTGGCGCCGCGCGCGGATCCGGTCGCCGCGCTTCACCTGCGCCACGAGGGGCTCGTCATGCGTTTCGAGAAGAAGATCTCCGAGCCGCAGTGGGGGCCGTTGCAGCGGCGCGACCTCGACCGGATCTACAAGCAGGACTACAAGGCGCGCGAGAGCCAGGGATTGTTCATCGGCCAGGCGCGGCGCGAAGGCGCGGCGGAGGAGATCGTCGGCCTGGTGGGAAAGGCCCCGCTCGGCGCGCAACGCGCCTGGCGCTTTGCCGATGCGGTGTGGCGGCACCTCGTTTTCCCTCCCGAGCGCCTCGAGGTCTTCCTCGATTGCGCCACGCACGCCGCGAGCCTCGACGACGAGAAGGTCGTCCTCACCGAATACATCGTCGACATGGGCTTCGCGCTCGCCGCCCTGGCGGCGAAGGGCACGCGCGTGGGCCTCACGATCCTCGGCAAGGCGGGAGGCGGCGTGTATGTCGCGCTCGCCGCCCCGGTGCATCGGGTGGCGAGCGTGCACGAAGCCGACATCCAGGTGCTTCCCGGACCGGCGGTCGCCGCGATCCTGGGCGAGACCCGCGAGGCCACGCCCGGATTCGACGCGTATCGCGCCGCCGGCGTGTCCGAAGAAGAAATCAAGCTCGGACTCCCGCCCGCAAAGACATGAACGAGAACCTCTTCGCGCTGTTCGAATCGCGCTTTCCGCTCGATCGCGGCAAGCCGTTGCTGCTGCTCGAGTCGGGCGCGAGCCTCTCCTACGCCGAGGCCGATGCGGGCAGCGCGCGCTACGCATCGCTGCTTGCCGGGCTCGGGCTCAAGCCCGGCGATCGCGTCGCCGTGCAGGTCGAGAAATCGCCCGAGGCGCTGCTCCTCTATCTCGGCTGCCTGCGCGCGGGGCTGACCTACCTGCCGCTGAACAGCGCCTACCAGGAGCGCGAGATCGCTTATTTCCTCGGCAACGCGGAGCCCGGCGCGGTGGTCGCGCAACCTGAATCGGCCGCGTGGCTCGCGCCCCTTGCCGCGCGGCTGGGCATTCGCCACGTCTTCACGCTCGACGAGAATGGCGGCGGCACGCTTGCCCATGCGGCGCGCGGCGCGGCCGAAACGTTCGCGACGGTCGAGCGATCGGGCGACGACCTCGCCGCGATCCTCTACACCTCCGGCACGACGGGTCGCTCGAAGGGCGCGATGATCACGCACGGCAACCTCGCGTCCAACGCGCTGGTGCTGCACCGCGCGTGGGGCTTGCGGCCCGACGACGTCCTCATCCACATGCTGCCGCTCTTCCACGTGCACGGGCTCTTCGTCGCCTGCCATTGCGTGCTCGTGAACGGCAGCCTCATGCGCTTCCACGCGAAGTTCGACGCGAAAAGGGCGATCGACGAGTTCGCGAACTCGACCGTCTTCATGGGCGTGCCGACTTTCTACACGCGGCTTCTCGCGGAGCCGGGGCTGGAGCCCGGCCGCTGCTCGCGAATGCGACTCTTCATCTCGGGCTCCGCGCCGCTGCTTGCCGAAACGCACATCGAGTTCGAGGAGCGCACGGGGCATCGCATCCTCGAGCGCTATGGGATGACCGAGACCGGAATGCTCACTTCCAACCCCCTCGAAGGCGAGCGCCGCGCAGGCTCGGTCGGACGCCCGCTTCCGGGCACCGAGCTGCGCGTGGTCGGCGACGCGGACGAGAAGCTCACGCCCGGGGCGATCGGCCACGTCGAAGTGCGCGGCGCGAACGTCTTTCCGGGCTACTGGCGCATGCCGGAGCTGAATCGCGAGGAGTTCACCGCCGACGGTTTCTTCCGCACCGGCGACATGGGCAGCATCTCGAAGGACGGCTACCTCTACATCGTCGGCCGCTCCAAGGACCTCATCATCACCGGCGGCTACAACGTGTATCCCAAGGAGATCGAGCTCGCCATCGACGAGCTGCCGGGCGTGCGCGAGTCGGCGGTCATCGGGCTCGCGCACCCGGACTTCGGCGAGGCCGTGACCGCCGTCGTCGTCGCCGTCCCCGGCGAGGAGGCTCCCACCGAGGCCGGGATCATCGCGGCGCTGCGCACGAAGCTCGCGAACTTCAAGGTGCCCAAGCGCGTCCACTTCGTCGATGACCTGCCGCGCAACAGCATGGGAAAGGTGCAGAAGAACGTCCTGAGGGAGCGCTACCAGGGGCAGGACAGCGCGAAGTAGACTGTTGAAACCCCGGGGGCCGCCCCCATTTTCCATCCATGATCGTCTATCAACTCACCTGCGGGCAGGGGCACTTCTTCGAAGGCTGGTTCGCTTCCGGAGAGGCATGCGAGAAGCAGGCTGCGGCAGGCCAGCTGCAATGCCCGAGCTGCTCGAGCCCGGACGTGCGCAAGCTGCCCGCCGCGCCGCACGTGCATACCTCGGGCGGCGAGGCCGCCACCGCCCAGCCGCCCGCGGGGGCCCGGGTCAGGCATGAAGCGCTTCTTGCGATGCGCAAATTCATCCTCTCAAATACCGAAAACGTCGGCCGGCAGTTCGCGGAAGTGGCGCGGCGCATTCACTACGAGGAGGAGCGCTCGCGCGGCATCCGGGGCCAGGTGACGGTCGAGGAAGCCGAGGAGCTGCGCGAGGAAGGCGTGCCGGCCTACGCGGTCCCGGCGGAAGTCATCCCGAGCGAAGAGGTTCACTGACAAATCCGGGGTCAGAGCCCAATGTCGTGGGCCGCCGTGGCTGGCGAATCAGAGTTTCCCGCTTGAATTGGGGTCTGACCCCAATCCCAGCCAGCTCCAGTCGTGCTCGCGCAGCGCGCGAACGATTCCGGAGCGCAGGCGTTGGGCGTCGGCCATGAGGTCGGCCCGCTCGTAACGCATGAGCGCATCTTCGTAGCTGCCCGCGCCGCAGCGCCCCTCGAAGGCGCATTGCGCCAGCACGATGCGGCTGGCGGGCCCGCAGGCATAGCCCAGGTCGCAGGCTGCAAGCTCCCACGCGATCGCCGCGGTGGGCGCCGGCACCTCCTCGCTTCCGAAGCGCCACACCGCTTCGCCCTTGGAGAGAAAGGCCCCGACGTCGCGCACGACGGCGGGGTCCTGCGTCGCGAGAAGGCCGGGGATCTCGTCGATCACCTCGGCCTTGGGAGCCGCGATATCGCGAAAGAGGAGCATGCGCGCGATGTCGTGACGCTCACCGCCAAGGGACGCGGTGGTGAGCAATGAAACAATCTCGCGCGGCTCGATGACGCGCCCGTCGAAGCCGCGGCACGGGTCGGTCAGTGCCGCCGCCGCGGCGATGCGCACCCAATGGCCTTCGCGATCGCCATCGAGCGCGCGCAATGCCGCGCATTCCTCGAGGGCCTGCGAGACGTAGTAGGCGATCTCCGGGTTGGCCACACTCTCGAGATGAAACTCGACGAAGGCGCGCAGGTCCGCGGCTTGCTGGAAGCTCTGCGCGACCGGGCGCGGCAGCGCGAGCGTGGCCCAGTGGGATCTGGCGTCGATTCGCGCAACGGGATGCCGCGCGGCCAGTGCCCCGCCTCCCGGGGCAACGCTTCTCCCCACGCCCAGCGCGAGCGCCAGCGCGAGGAGGATCCAGGCGAGGCCGCTAGAAGGCCGAGATGCCGGTCTGCGCCCGTCCGAGAATGAGAGCGTGGATGTCGTGCGTGCCCTCGTAAGTGTTCACCGCCTCGAGGTTCATCGCGTGGCGGATCACGTGGAATTCATCCGAGACGCCGTTGCCGCCGTGCATGTCGCGCGCGACCCGCGCGATGTCGAGCGCCTTGCCGCACGCGTTGCGCTTGGCGAGCGAGACCATCTCCGGCGTGGCGCGGCCCTCGTCCATGAGCCGCCCGATGCGAAGGGACACCTGCAACTGCAAGGTGATCTCGGTCTGCATGTCGGCGAGCTTTTTCTGGATCAGCTGGTTGGCCGCGAGCG
>JBGOST010000020.1:0-11388 GCA_041476125.1 Usitatibacter sp.
CGGTCGGCCATCGTCATCGCCTCGGTCTGGTCGTGCGTCACGTAGACCATCGTGATGCCAAGGCGCTGCTGCAGCGCGCGGATCTCGCGGCGCATCTCGCCCCTCAACTGCGCGTCGAGGTTGGAAAGCGGCTCGTCCATGAGGCACACCGGAGTCTCGGCGACGATGGCCCGTCCCAGCGCCACGCGCTGCTGCTGCCCGCCGGAAAGCTGCGCCGGCTTGCGCGCGAGCAGGCTCTCGAGTCCCAGCAGCTCGGCCACGCGCTTCAACTTCGCCTCGCGGTCGCGCACCTTGCGCACCCGCAGGCCGAAGACGATGTTTTCCGCGACCGTGAGGTGGGGGAAAAGCGCGTACGACTGGAACACCATCGAGATCCCGCGCGCGGCCGGCGGCAGTGCGGTCACATCGCGCCCGCCGATGCGGATCGTGCCCGCGGTAGGCGTGTCGAGCCCCGCGATGAGGCGCAAGGTCGTGGACTTCCCGCACCCCGACGGGCCGAGCAGGACGACGAACGACCCGGGCTCGGCGGAAAACGTGATGCCGTCGAGGGCGCGCGACTCTCCCCAATGCTTGGCGACGCCTTCGAGCTGGATGGCAGACACGGCGCCATTTTCTCCTAAAATAGCGCCTGCCCTCATTCCCGGCGGAAACCCCCTCATGCTTCTCTCGTTCGTGATCATCTACTGGATCATCTCGGTCGCGATCGGGATCTACGCGGCGAAATGGGTGCACAACTCGAAGGACTTCGCGATCGCGGGCCGGCGCATGCCGCTCTACATCGTCACCGCGACCGTATTCGCCACATGGTTCGGCTCCGAAACGGTGCTCGGCATCCCGGCGACCTTCGTGAAGGACGGCTTCTCCGGGATCATCGCCGACCCGTTCGGCTCATCGCTCTGTCTCATCCTCGTCGGGCTCTTCTTTGCCCGGCCTTTGTACCGGATGAATCTCCTTACCATCGGCGACTACTACCGCAAGCGCTTCAGCCGCCCGGTGGAGATGCTCACCACCCTGTGCATCGTGATCTCGTATCTCGGCTGGGTGGGCGCGCAGATCAAGGCGCTCGGGCTCGTCTTCAACGTGGTCTCCGAGGGCGCAATAACGCAGCAGTGGGGCATGATCATCGGGGCCTCCACCGTGCTCGTGTACACGATGCTGGGCGGCATGTTCTCGGTGGCGATCACCGACTTCATCCAGATGATCATCATCGTGCTCGGCATGCTCTACATCGGCTGGGAGGTGAGCGGGCTCGCGGGCGGGGTGGGCACGGTGGTGTCGCACGCCGCGGCGAGCGGCAAGTTCAACATCCTTCCGGCCCCGGAGCTGAAGGACGTCCTGTGGTTCTTCGCCGCGTGGATCACGATGATGCTGGGATCGATTCCCCAGCAGGACGTGTTCCAGCGCGTGCAGTCGGCGAAGGACGAGAACACCGCGGCGCGCTCCGCGATCATCGGCGGGTGCATGTACTTCTGCTTCGCCTTCATCCCGATGTTCCTCGCCTACTCGGCGATGCTGATCGACCCGAAGATGGTCGCCGGGCTGGTGGAGAAGGACCCGCAGCAGATCCTGCCCTCGCTCATCCTGTCGCCGATCGTGCCGGTCTTCGCGCAGATCATGTTCTTCGGCGCGCTGCTCTCCGCCATCAAGAGCTGTGCCAGCGCCACCCTTCTCGCGCCGTCGGTGAGCTTCAGCGAGAACATCCTGAGGCCTTTCTTCCCGCACATCGGCGACCACCAGTTCCTCAAGCTCATGCGCGTGGTGCTGGTGTGCTTCACCGTGGTCGTCACCTACTTCGCGATGAGCACCGAGGCGAGCATCTACAAGATGGTCGAGAACGCCTACAAGGTGACGCTGGTCGGCGCCTTCGTGCCGCTGGTGTGCGGGCTCTACTGGAGGCGCTCGACCAACCTCGGCGCCACATTGGCGGTCATCTTCGGGCTCATCGTCTGGATCGGCTTCGAGACGCTCAATCCCGAGGGCGTCATGCCCCCGCAGCTCGCCGGCCTCATCGCGAGCTTCACCGGCATGATCGTGGGCTCGCTCGCCCTTCGCTCGCTTCAGCGCGAAGCGGCTTGAATCCAGCGTGCTGGTAGGTTTCATCCTCCTGTATCTCGCGGTGTCCGTCGGCGTCGGGCTGTATGCGGCCACGCGCGTGCGCGGCGCCGCGGATTACGCGGTGGCGGGGAAGCGCTTCGGCGCGCCGATCGTGACGGCGACCGTGTTCGCGACGTGGTTCGGCGCGGAGACGGTCCTGGGAATTCCCGCCGCGTTTCTCAAGGACGGAATGCGCGGGGTCGTCGCCGATCCGCTCGCGGCGGTGGCCTGCCTGGTGCTCGTGGGCCTCGTCTTCGCCCGGCCGCTCTTCCGGCTGGACGTGCTCACGCTGGGCGACTATTTCCGCAGCCGCTATGACCGCACCGCGGAAGTCGTGCTTTCGCTTTGCATCGCCTTCTCCTATCTCGGCTGGATCGCCGCGCAATTCGTCGCCCTGGGGCTCGCGTTCTCGGTGCTTTCGGGGGGCGCGATCGACATGCGCACCGGCATCGTCATCGGCGCGGCGATCGTCCTCCTCTACACGATGGCGGGCGGGATGTGGTCGGTCGCGCTCACCGACTTCTTCCAGGCGGCGGTGATCGTCGTCGGCATGGTCTACGTGGCGTGGGTCGTGGCGGAGCTCGCCGGCGGAGCGGGGCGCGTTCTCGATGCGGCCGCCGCCTCGGACCGCTTCACCTTCCTGCCGGAAGCCGACGCCCGGTCGATCATGGCGTGGGTGAGCGCCGCGCTCATCGTGATGCTCGGCTCGATTCCCCAGCAGGATGTATTGCAGCGCATCAAGAGCGCGAAGGACGAAGCGACCGCGGTGCGCGCCTCGGTGGCCGGCGGGCTGCTGTATCTGGCGATCGCGGCCATCCCGATCTTCCTCGTCTCGGCGGCCGCCCTCATCGATCCGAGCATGGTCGAGCGGCTCGTGGCGCAGGACTACCAGCTGATCCTGCCCACCCTCATCCTCGAGCGCACCCCGCTCGTGGTGCAGGTGTTCTTCTTCGGGGCGCTCCTCTCGGCGATTCTCTCGACCGCGAGCGGGGCGCTCCTCGCTCCCGCGGTCGCGCTCGCCCAGAACGTCATCCGCCCGCTCGCCAAGCCGCGCGACGATCGCCAGCTGCTGCTCACGATGCGCCTCACGGTGGCGGGCCTTGCGCTCGCCGTCACCGCGATGGCGCTCGCCTCGCGGCTTTCGATCTACCAGTTGGTCAACGAGTCCGGCAAGGTCGTCCTGGTCTCGTCGTTCGTCCCGCTCGCCGCCGGGCTCTTCTGGCCGCGGGCAAGCTCGCGAGGGGCCTACGGGGCGATCGCGGCGGGCCTCGCCACCTGGATCGCGCTGGAGCTCGTAGCGCCCGAGGGCCTCCTTCCCCCCGCCCTGGCGGGCCTTTGCGCCAGCCTGGTGGGGATGATCGCCGGTTCGCTCGCCCCTTTCGGCGCGCCAATTCCCCGCCCCTAGGCGTTTCAGCCCGCCTTTTCCGCATTTCGTCGCTTTCGGCTTTCTCCCCGGGTCGTGGATGCCTAACCTGCGTCCATGTTCCGAGCCGACACCCAATCCAGCACCCAAGCGCCCCTCTACCTGGTGGCGCGGCCCGGCACGGTGACAAAGAGGAAGTCCCAAGGAGAACAGATCATGAGCACCTACAAATTCGCCAACCTGCCGAGCAACTCAACCGTCGATTTTGGCGTGACGGCCCTGATTTCGGTGTGGTTCCTGGTCGCCGCCGGTGCCATCCTGAGTGATCCCCCGTCGATCTACACCCACCGGGCCCCCGCGCTGCAGGCGAAGGCCGCTCCCGCCACCACGGTGGCGATCGCGCCCGAAGCCCGGTTCACCATCACCGTGACCGGCCGCCGCTCGGCCCCGCTTTAAAGCAGACCGGACCCTCCTCTCCAGCCAAGACAACTGGACGGTCTATTCCGCCCGGCCCCGAGGGGTCGGGCGCCTCTTTTTCCCCGTCCGTCCCTCCCGTTGCGCGTTTCATCGCAAGGATTTTGCACGGGGGCGCTTACATCCGGTAATTTGGCCGTGTTGAAGACCTACGCATACCTCCTCGAAGGATTGACCATCCGGCGGGTGCTCGGCGTGACCGCCCTCTGCGCGGTCTGCTCGGCCCTGCTCGTCTGGATCTTCCTCAATACCTACCGCGACCTGCTGGTGAGCGCCTTGAGCGTCGGCTACACCAGCATGGTGCTTTTCACCATCGCCGGGAACATCCGCCAGTCGCGGGTGCCGCGCGAAGCGATGCAGATGCTCGCAATCGTGGTGGGTTCTTTCCTCGGCACCATCGTCGCGGGGATCGTGAAGGGCCGCGACATCCGCACGATGTTCACCGAGAAGCTCTCGGGCGTGACCATCACCATGAGCCTGGGGATCGGCGTGGGTTGCGTGGTGGTCGCCGCCTACATCCTGCGCGAGAAGCACGCCCGCGACCAGGCGCGCCTTGCGCGCGCCGAGGCCGAGCGCCACCAGCTCGAGAAGAACATCCTCGAATCGCGGCTGCAGCTCATGCAGGCGCAGGTCGAGCCGCATTTCCTCTTCAACACGCTCGCCAACGTGCAGCACCTGGTCGAGACCGATTCGGCCGAGGCGGCTCGCGTCCTCGACAGCCTCATCCACTACCTGCGCGCCGCGCTCCCGCAGATGCGCGAGTCCACGACCAACCTGGGCCGGGAGCTCGACATGGCGCGCGCCTTCCTCGAGATCAACCGCGTGCGCATGGGCTCGCGCCTCGATTTCAGCATCGATGTGCCCGAGCCCCTCAAGGTCCGCGCTTTCCCGCCGATGATGCTGATCACGCTGGTTGAGAACGCGGTGAAGCACGGCGTGGACCCGTGCTGCGAATGCGGCTCCATCACCATTCGCGCGAGCGAGAACGCGGGGACGTTGCGCGTCTCGGTGGAGGACACGGGCGAGGGCATCAAGCCCAAGAAGGGCGGCGGCGTGGGCCTGTCGAACATCCGCGAGCGCCTGCGCGCGCTCTACGGCGGCGCGGCCAAGCTCGTCATCGAGGAGAAGGCGCCGCACGGCGTGGTGGCCTCGATCGAGGTCCCGACCGCGGTGGCGCCCGCCGCGGCATGAGCGACGAGCGCGTAAGCGCCGTCATCGCTGATCGTGGTCGCGTAAGCGCCGTCATCGCTGACGACGAGCCCCTGCTGCGCGCGCAGCTGCGCACGCGGCTCGCGCGCGTCTGGCCGGAGCTCGCCGTTGTCCACGAGATGGAAAACGGCCGCGACATCCTGGAAGTCCTCGACGCGCACGACGCCGACCTCTTCTTCCTCGACATCCACATGCCGGGGGTGAACGGCCTGGAGGCGGCGAAGGCGATCGGCAGCCGCGCGCACGTGGTGTTCGTGACCGCCTTCGACCAATACGCGGTGGAAGCCTTCGAGCGCGGCGCGATCGACTACGTGCTCAAGCCCTTCAACGAGGAGCGGCTCGCCCTCACGGTGAGCCGCCTGAAGGAGCGGCTGGGAAGCCGGCCGCCGGAGCTGGCGCAGCTCGTCGAAAGCCTCGCCTCGCGCCTCGCCCCGCGCGCGCCGGAGCACCTGCGCTGGATCAAGGCCTCGGTGGGCTCCAACGTGCGCCTGATCCCCGTCGAGGAAGTGCTCTTCTTCCAGTCGGACGAGAAATACACCCGCGTGGTCACGGCGGAGGCCGAGTCGCTCATCCGCAAGCCCATCCGCGAGCTGCTCGACGAGCTCGACCCGGCAAGGTTCTGGCAGATCCACCGCGCCACGATCGTCAATGTCGACTACATCGCCGCGGTGAAGAGGGGACTCAAGGACCAGGCCGAGATCACCCTGCGCGAGCACTCCGAGACCCTCGTCGTCTCCCGGGCTTTCACCCACCTATTCAAGCAGATGTGAGTCCCGTGGCGCCGATTCGTCCGGCCCTTTGCCATTTCATCCCCCGGGATCTGCATTTCGGCTCCCGGGCGTGGAACGCTGAGCGCCGCGTCCCTAAAGTAGCCCCATTCCAGCCGCACGCCGGCACCGCGAAAAGAGAGGCCAAAAACCATGTCGCTCCTCCAGTCCCTCGGCCCGTCGCTCGCGACGGTCCTGATGTTCTTCGGCGTGTTGGTCTTCTGCCTGGCGACCGCGGTGATCGCGATGCTGGCGGACTACTAGGCGAACTGCTGAATAATGGCGGGCTCGGCCCGTCCCAAGGATGCGATGAAACCGGTTTCCAATTTCCTTCACGGTACCCCCTGGTGGGCGTTGCTCGTCGGCGGCTTCGCGCTGTTCATCGGGTTGGCCGTGTTCACTACCCCCTTCCACCTCATCGGGCTGGAAAAGAGCGGAGCGACCCCCGAGGAAAACCGCGCGATCAAGAGCGAGATCAACTCCGCGTTCTCCGAAAGCGCGATCGACATCGCGGCCGGGATCGTGAAGGAGCTCCACCAGCACACCAAGGACGCTGAGCGCCGCGCGGAGCTCGAGAAAGCCCTGGAGGAGATCGACTCGGCGCGCGAGAGCATCCGAGAGGCGGGCGTGGAAGTGTTGCGCGCCAAGCGCCAGGCGGCCGAGGACGTGACCGGCGCGGTGAAGGACGTGACCCGGGCGATCCAGGAAGCCCAGCGCGAAACAGCGCGGGCGCTCAAGGATGCGGGCGTGGAGGGCGAGACGATCCAGAAGTCGTTGCAGGACTCGCTCGACTCCGCCAAGGCCGCGCAAGACGAGGCGCAGCGCGCCATTCGCGATGCGAAAGAGGCCGCGAAAGAGGCCGCGAAGGAGAAGAAGCCCCGCGTGATCGTGATGACCCCGGGTGGCGACAAGCCGCTCCTCGACATCGACGTCGGCACCGCCCAGACCGCAACGACGCCCCTGCCTCCCGAGATGAAGCAGGAGATCCGCCGCAAGATTTCCGGCGACATCCAGCGCATCGGCATCGGCGCCGGGATGATCCTGCTCTTCATCCCGCTGTTCGTGCTCGCGATCGTCAGCAAGTTCTTCATCGACCGCTCGCGCGCCGCGCAGAACATGGCGGAGCTCAAGCGCAAGGAGGCCGACTACCACCGCATGAGCCAGCAGGTCACCGAGGCGAAGCTCTCGGCGCTGCAGGCGCAGGTGGAGCCGCATTTCCTCTACAACACGCTGGCGAGCGTGCAGGCGCTCACCGAGGTCGACCCGCAGCAGGCCAACGCGATGACGGGCCACCTGATCCAGTACCTGCGCAACGCGCTCCCGAAGATGCGCGAATCGATCTCGACGGTGGGCCAGGAGATCGAGCTCGTCCGCGCGTACCTGAACATCCTGCAGATGCGCATGGGCAAGCGGCTCGCCTTCGACATCGACGTCCCCGCCGATCTCATGGATGCGCCGTTTCCGCCGTTGATGCTGCCCTCGCTCGTCGAGAACGCGATCAAGCACGGCCTCGAGCCGCAGCGCGAGGGCGGCAAGGTCACCATCAGCGCGCGCGCCGCGGACGGCAAGCTGAGCGTCTCGGTCGCCGACACCGGGCGCGGCTTCAGCGATGCTCCCGGCACCGGCGTGGGCCTCACCAACATTCGCGAGCGCCTCACCGCCCTTTACGGCGAGGAGGGCAAGCTCACGCTCGAGGCGCAGGTGCCCCACGGCGTGATGGCGACGATCCGGGTGCCGCGCGACGGCGCTCGCGCCGCCGCCCCGGCGGGTTCCGCAGCGTTCGCTGCCGCCCAGGGCGCGCCTCCGAGCGCCCTGCCCAAGTCCGCGGCGATGCGCACGCTGGCCGCGATGGGAACTGCGGAGCGCGCGTGGCGCAAGGGGTTGTCATTCGCATTCGTCGTCCTCGTCGTCGCCGCCGCGGTGTTCGCGGGGCTTCTCATGGTGGGCGTGGCCACCGGTCTTCTCCCGGTCCAGATCGGGGTCGAGCAGGTCGGCCCGGTCGGCGGGGCCACGGGCGCGCTCATCGGCACGGCCGGCATCGCGGCCGCTTTCGCCGTGGTGGTGCTGGCACTCGCGATCGTGCTCGCGGTGGTCTACGGGCTGGGGTTCCTCTTTGCCGGCCTCGCGATCTTCATCCCGCTCGTCGTGCTGGTGTCGGTCTTCCCGGTGCTCGCCCCCTTCATCCTGCTGGGGCTCGGCATCTGGTGGGTGTACCGGCGCATCAATCGCAAGGACGAGGTTCCCGCTGCCGTCCCTTCCGCTTCGGCCGCCGCCGCGCCGCCGCCGGAGAAATGAGAAACGCCGCGCGCGCGGCATCGTAGAATCCGCAGCATGCCGACCGCGATCCTCGCCGAAGACGAGCCGATCCTTCGCACGCAGCTCGAAGGAAAACTGAAGAAGCTCTGGCCGGAGCTCGAGATCGTCGCCTCGGTCGAGGACGGCGCGGCCGCCCTCGAGGCGCTCGAGGACCGCGCGCCCGACTTCATGTTCCTCGACATCCAGATGCCGGAGATGACGGGCGTGGAGGTGGCGCGCCATGTGGCCGGCCGCAGCCACGTCGTGTTCGTCACCGCGTACGACCAGTACGCGATCCAGGCCTTCGAGACCGGTGCGGTCGACTACATCCTCAAGCCCGCCACCGACGAGCGCCTCGCGGTCGCGATCGAGCGGCTGAAGGCGAAGCTCGCCTCGCCCCCCGCGGACCTGAATGCCGTGCTGGCGAAGTTGACCGAGCAGATCCGGGGAAATCGCGAGCGCCTGCAGTGGATCAAGGCGACGGTGGGCCAGAACCTGCGGCTCATCCCGGTGGCCGAGGTCCTCTTCTTCCAGTCCGACGAGAAATACACGCGCGTGGTGACCGCCGAGACCGAGGCGCTGATCAAGACGCCGATCCGCGAGCTCATCGACGGGCTCGACGCCGAAGTCTTCTGGCAGATCCACCGCTCGACGCTGGTGAACGTGGGCGCCATCGCCGGGGTCACGCGCGACTTCCGCGGCCAGGCGCACGTCAAGATCAAGGGCAAGGACGAGAACCTCGTCGTGTCGCGGATATACTCGCACCTGTTCAAACAGATGTGACGGAGGGGCGGTGATTTACGCACTCGAAGATCGCAAGCCGACCTTCAAGGGCGACTATTTCGTCGCGCCCAATGCCGCCGTCATCGGCTCCGTGGTGATGGAGCGCAACGCGAGCGTGTGGTGGAACGTCACCATCCGCGGCGACAACGACCTCATCACGCTGGGCGAGAACGTCAACGTGCAGGACGGCTCGGTCGTGCATACCGACAGCGGCGTCCCGGTGGTGCTCGAGAGGAACGTGAGCGTGGGCCACTTGGTGATGCTGCACGGCTGCACCATCCGCGAGAATTCCCTCATCGGCATCGGCGCCATCATCCTCAACAAGGCGGTGATCGGGAAGAACTGCCTGGTGGGAGCCGGGGCGACGGTGACCGAGGGCAAGGTGATCCCGGATGGCTCGCTGGTGCTGGGCGTGAACAAGATCGTCCGGCAGCTCACGCCCGAGGAAATCGCGAACAACACCTGGATCGCGGAGCACTACGTCGAGCGCTCGCAACGCTACCGGCAGGGCTTGAAGACGCTGGGATGATCAGGAGCCGATATCGCGGATCCCTCGCGGTATGGGCCCTGCTCCTCGCCTACGCGAGCCTGTATCCCTTCGTTCCCCTGCGCCCGCCTTCCCTCGAGGCCGTGGGCGCCTTCTTCTCCCGCCCGCGCTTCGTCACCGCTTCCGACGTCGCGCTCAACGTCCTCGCCTACCTCCCGCTGGGCACGCTCGCGTGCCTGTACCTGCGCCAGGCCAACGAGCGCTGGCAGGCGATCTTCAAGGCCGCCTTGCTGGGCGCGGGCTTCAGTTTCGCGATGGAGATCCTCCAGCTCTTCATTCCCAACCGCATCGCCTCGGTCTACGACGTCTTCGCCAACGCGGCCGGCGCTTTCGGCGGCGCGTTGGTGTTCGCCGACCCGTTCTATTCGCTCGTGACCCGGCCGCTCGGCGAGCGCCGCGAGGCGTGGGTGAGGCCCGGCGCATGGGGCGACGCCGCGCTCGTGCTGCTGATGCTCTGGCTCATCGCGCAGCTCAACCCCGCGCTGCCCTTCTTCGGCGCCGGCAACATCGTGGGCACCGGCGAGGGCTTGAGCGGGCTTGCGGTGCTGCAATGGCTCGCCGTGGCGATGAGCATCTGCGGCTTCGGCCTCTTCGTCTCCACGACCCTCAAGGGCGACGCGGGAACCTTGCGCGCCACGCTCGCGCTGCTGAGCGTGGCGCTGTGGCTCAAGTTCATGGCGGCTTCGTTCATGTTGCAACCGCACTTCGCCGCGGAGTGGCTGAGCGTCGGGCGCGTGATGGGACTGCTCGGGGGAATCCTCATGCTGGCTCCGCTGCGCCACCTGCCGCGCGCGGGGAGGATCTACCTCGCGCTCCTCTTCGTCTTCGCCGGGGCGCTCTTCTCCAAGATCTTCGGCGCCTACGGCGCTCTGGACCAGCTGCTGCAGCTCTTCCGCTGGCCCTACGGCCAGCTCGCCTCGTTCGCCACCCTCACGCAATTCCTGCACGAGGCGTGGCCTTTCCTGGCACTGCCCTACCTGATCGCGCTCTTCTTCCACGTGCGGCGCCATGCCGAGGGTAAAATGTCCGCATGAGCTACTACAAGCACCACGTTTTTTTTTGCCTGAACAAGCGCGATCCGCCCGCGGCGTGTTGCGCCAACCACAACGCCGAGGCGATGAAGGACCACGCCAAGAAGCGCGTGAACGCTCTCAAGCTGAAAGGCGAAGGCGGGGTGCGCATCAATAGCGCGGGCTGCCTCGATCGCTGCGAGCACGGCCCCTGCGTCGTGGTCTATCCCGAAGGCACCTGGTACACGTACGTCGACCGCCAGGACATCGACGAGATCGTCGACGAGCACCTTGTCGCAGGACGCATCGTCGAGCGCCTCCTGATCTGATGGCTGTCGCGGTCCGCGCGAATTCGCAGGAGGGGGCGTGAGATTCCTCATGGCCCCGGGCATCGCGCTGATGAATCTCCTCAGCACGCCGCAGAAGATACTGCTCGCGGTGGCGGCGTTCAGCCTGCCTCTTGCCGCGGCGATGCTCCTGCTCGCCGAACAGCGCGGCGGCGCGTGGTCGGATCCCGCCATGCTGCTGCTCGCTGGGGGCTACCTGCTCGCGCTGTATTCGACGCTCGGGCACCACCTGCAGGTCAAGACGGGATTCGGCGGGCTGCGCGAGGCGATCCAACGCTTCAGCGCGGGCGACCTCGACTATCGCGGCAAAGGCGTGCGGCAGGGGGAGATCGGCACGCTGCTGGAGCACATCAAGACGATGAGCGCGAACCTGGCGGGGATTTTCCAGCAGGTGCGCTCGAGCGCCGATGTGATCGACCGGGCGGCGCGCGAGATCGCCGCGGGGCACGTGAATCTCTCGCAGAGGACCGAGGAGCAGGCCTCGACGCTGGAGCAGACC
>JBGOST010000021.1:0-11368 GCA_041476125.1 Usitatibacter sp.
ATCTGCTGGCGCGCGGTATCGAGGCGCTCCTGCAGCCGCGTGTGCTGGCCCTGGAAGTCCTGCGCGAGCCGCAGCACGTCATGCTTCAGGTTTTCCAGGGGCGGGGTGAGCTCGGGGAATTCGGGCTGCATGCCGCCGCTGGCCACCTGGCGAACCGCATCGCGCACCGCCTCGACTTCTCCCACCACCGTGCGCGCCGCCAGCGAGCCCAGCAGGAACAGGCTCGCCACGCTCGCGGCGAGCGCCACGGAGAGCACCCAAGCCTGCGCGGTGATCGTCTCCATGCCGAGGAAAGCGCGCGCGAGCACGTACACGGCGCAGAAGATCGCGATCGGAATGGCGCCGAGGGCGACCAGCCGCGCCGCGAGCATCTTGCGCGGCTCGAGGTTGCTGTCGGCCGTCGCCGGCTTCAGCTCGCCGGTGCGATCCGCATCCACAGGCAGCCCGCCTTGCTCTCTCTGGCGATGCGCTCGCACATGGCGGCGTGCGCGGCGAGCTCCTCGGCGCTCGCGCGCAGCACGCGCACCGCGGACATGAGCGGCGCCTCGCTCAAATGCATCGCAGGGGCGCTCTCGACCGCCATCGCCATGTCGAACGTCTCCTGTCCGCGCGTCATCGCGATCCACACCTCGGCGAGCAGCTGCGCGTCGAGGAGCGCGCCGTGCAGCGTGCGCTTCGAATGGTCGACGGCATAGCGCTCGCACAGCGCGTCGAGCGAATTCTTCTTGCCCGGGTGCATCTCGCGCGCCATTTCCAGCGTGTCCGACACGGTGCACACCACTTCCAGCCTGGGGCGGCCGATGCGCTCGAGCTCCGCGTTGAGGAACGCGACGTCGAAAGGGGCGTTGTGGATCAGGAGCTCGCAGCCCGAGACGAAGTCGAGGAACTCGTCGACGATGTCCTCGAACCTGGGCTTGTCGGCGAGATCCTCGTGCGTGAGCCCGTGCACCTGGCTCGCCGCGAGGTCGATCGCGCGCTGCGGATTCACGTAGCGGTGGAAATGCCGCCCGGTCGCGCGCCGCCCGGCGAGCTCGAGGCACGCGAGCTCGATGATGCGATGCCCCTCGGCCGGCTCCAGGCCCGTGGTCTCGGTGTCGAGGACGATCCTTCTCATTGAATGGATTCAACCCCTTTGTTGGCGAGCGCATCGGCGCGCTCGTTGCCCTCGTGTCCCGAATGTCCCTTGACCCACACCCAATCGATATGGTGGGTCCTGATCACCTCGTCCAGCTTCTTCCACAAGTCGACGTTCTTGACCGGCTCCTTGGCCGCGGTGCGCCACCCCCGCGCCTTCCAGCTCCCGATCCATTCGGTGATGCCCTTCTGCACGTACTGCGAGTCCGTATGCAGGATGACACGGCAGGGGCGCTTGAGGGCGGTGAGCGCCTCGATTACCGCGGTGAGCTCCATGCGGTTGTTGGTGGTGGCCGTTTCGCCGCCGAAAAGCTCCCGCTCCTGGCCATCGAACTCGAGCACCGCCCCCCAGCCGCCGCGTCCCGGATTGCCCTTGCACGCGCCGTCGGTATAGATGTGAATGGTCTTTCCCCCGGTGATGGGGAAGGCTGAGGCCGTGACGCGCTTCAATTACTTGACAATCTTCAGGTGCGCGGCGGGCTTCGAGGAGAACGCGTCCTCGGGGCTCGCCGCACCCGCGCCCTGGCGCTTGGCGGCCGCGACCAGTGCCTTCTCGCGCGCGGCCTTCTCTTCGATCCAGGCCGGGGTGAGCAGCCGCATGCCGCGCACGCGCTTGATCGCCTGCAGCATGTAGACGGCACCCCCGACGGCCCACCAGCGATCGCCGGCAGGCTCCATGAACCCGAAGCGCCGCAGCAGTCCCGGGTTGGCGAAAGGAGGCGCGTAGGCGACGAGCCGCCCCGCAGAGACATCGAATCCGAGCAGCGAGAGCCAATCCTTCACGCGCAGCAGCGAGATGAAGCGGCCGTTCCACGGAAAGGCGTCGCGCGAAAAACCGACGGCGCTGCGCAGGCCCCACAGGCTCCACGGATTGAAGCCGACGATCACGAGCCGGCCCTCGGGCATCATCACCCGGTCGACCTCGCGCAGGATCTCGTGCGGCTTGGCGGCGAATTCGAGCACGTGCGGCAGGACCACCAGGTCGATCGACTGCGTGGCGAGCGGCAGCTCGTGGCTTTTCGCATAGAGGTCGGGCGTGCCGGCATCGGCGATGCGCATGCGATGCGCGATGCGGCTCTCGCGCAGCAGGTCGATCGAGGGCATGCCCAGCTGCAGCGCGTGGAAGCCGAAAATGTCGGGCGTCACGTCGTCCAGGTACGCCTGTTCCTTCTCGAGGAGGTACTGCCCGAGAGGGGTGGCGATCCAGTCCTGGAGCGTATTGGTCGGCATAAGACAATTCTAATACGGGTAGTGTCTCAGTTTCACTCCGAGGTCTTTTCAACCTTTGAAGTCGAATTGAGGTTGCCGCCTGCACGCATGCCGTAACGGGCTACGTTGCGCAGGCCCGGGCCCACTCCGGCCCGGTGTAGGACGTTCCGCGCGGCATTAAGATCTCGATCTATCGAAAGCCCACAGTGCGGGCATTCGTGATGCCGATCGCCGAGTTCCTTTGGCACTCTCGCGCCGCACTCGGAACAGTCCTGGGTAGTGTTTCGAGGATCCACTTCGACCAAGCGCGCACCGGCCCTTTCAGCCTTGTAGCGCAGCATCGAGATGAACCTGGCCAACGCAGCATCGTGGACTGCCTTGGCGAGGCGGCCTCGCGCCAGCGCCTCCACATTGAGCGCTTCGATTGCGATCACGTCGTAGTCGCGTACCAGGCGCGCGCTCGCCTGGTTCAGATGATTGATGCGCCGACGTGTCGTGGCCGCATGACAACGCGCTACCGCGATACGGGCCGTGAGGCGACCTCCGGAATCGCGCTTCTTGCGCGCCAAAGTGCGCTGCAACAGCCGCAGACGCCGCTCACCCCGGGGAGCCGCTTTGAGGCTGGGGATGAAACCGCCATCGGAGAGCGCCGCGAAGGTCGTCAGGCCGAGGTCTATCCCGACTGAACGCTCTTCAGTGCGCAAAGCTCCCGGCTGCACCTCAATCGCAAACGAGACATGCCATCCCTTCATGTCCCGCCGAAATGCGCAGCGCTTGATGATTGCGTTCGCGGGCATCAGCCGATGCAGGTGAATGCGCAGCGATCCAGGCATGCCCTTGAACCGAATCCGGGAGGCCTTCAGTGAGATCCCCGAAGCCTCCCGAAACCCGAAGCTATTGACCCACCCCTTGCCGCGAAATCGTGAAAAGCCGGGTTTGCCGCCGTTCCTCACACGTCGGAAGAAGCCCTTGTATGCTTCGTCCAAGCGTTTAAGCGTCGCTCGCTGCAATCTGACTGGCACGGAGCGCGCGTCCGAGTCGACTTGCCTCCACTCAGTGAGCGCCTTCACCTGGTCGAAGAAGGTCCGCGCGATACCTGCTTTGCGATAGGCGTCGATCCTCTCCTCCAGTGCCGCGTTGTAGAGTTCGCGCTGCGCTTCGAGGATTGTCTCCAAAACGCGATGCTGTCGTTTCGTGGGAAGAAGCCGGTAGCGGTAGGTTAGGATCACGGAAGCTCAAGTATTGCGGTGGGCGCTGCAAAGTCTGCGAATCGGTATGGCCTTGACGGCGTCCGCGATGGAAGTAGGCGCGATGCCAGTTTGAATACCGTAGTGGCTCACTAGCCGAGCCTGAGCACCTGGGGCAAGATTATTTTGATAGACCGAGTTGACACACTGCGGATTCATGCCGTCCCGGCTTTCAAGGACAACTACATCTGGGTCCTTGCGGACGGCCGCAACGCGGTGGCCGTGGATCCCGGCGACGAGCGACCCGTCAACGACTTCCTCGAGCGCCAGGGCCTTTCCCTCACGGCGGTCCTCGCCACGCACCATCACGCCGACCATGTGGGCGGCCTGGTCGGGCTCGCGAAACGCTGGCGTTGCGCGACCTTCGGCCCAGCAAGCGAGAATGTTGCAGGGCTGGACCAGCGCCTCGCCGAGGGCGATCGCATTTCGGTCCCCGGCCTGGGGCTCGATCTCGGCGTCCTCGACATTCCCGGACACACCGCGGGACACATCGCCTTCGCCGGCGAGGGCCTGCTCTTCTGCGGCGACACCCTCTTCGCATGCGGGTGCGGCCGGCTCTTCGAGGGCACGGCGCAGCAGATGGTCGCCTCCCTCGGCAAGCTCTCGCGCCTGCCCGAAGCCACGCGCGTCTTCTGCGGGCACGAATACACGCTCGCCAACATCCAGTTCGCCGAGGCCGTGGAGCCGGACAACGCGCGGCTGAAGGCGCGCAAGGAGCGCGAGAAGGAAAAGCGCTCTCGCGGCGAGCCGACACTGCCTTCGACCATCGGGGAGGAGCTCGCGACCAATCCGTTCCTGCGCTGCGCGCAGCCCACGGTCGTCGCCGCCGCCGAGCGCCACGCGGGCCGGCGGTTGTCGGGTCCGGTGGAAGTCTTCGCCGAGATCCGCGAATGGAAGAACCACTTCTGAAAGAGCCCATGGCCGACTACTCGATCCGGCCCGCCACGGCGGGTGATGTCTCCGAACTCCTGCGCCTCATCCGCGAGCTTGCCGAATACGAGAAGCTCGCCGACATGGCGGTGGGAACCGAGGCTCGCATGCGCGAGTCGCTGTTCGGCGCGCGCCCCGCGGCCGAGGCCCTGGTCGCCGAGCGCGGCGGGCGCACCGTGGGATTCGCGCTCTACTTCACGACGTTCTCGACCTTCCTCTGCAAGCCCGGCCTGTATCTCGAGGACTTGTTCGTCGAGCCCGAGCATCGCGGCAGCGGCATCGGCAGGGCGCTGTTGCGCCGGCTTGCGGCGCTCGCCGTGGAGCGCGGCTGCGGGCGCTTCGAGTGGCGCGTGCTGGACTGGAACGAGCCCTCGATCCGCTTCTACGAGTCCCTCGGCGCCAAGCTCATGCCGGAGTGGGTCCTGGTGCGGATGACCGACGGGTCCCTGGTGCAGCTCGCCGCGCCGCGCTGAAAACGCCGCGCGGGCGTCCTACGCCTTGACGCGCGCGCCCTGCAGGATCTCCTGGGTCGCACGGCGCGATTCGCGCACCAGGTCGGCGAGCGCCCCGCCGTTGCCCGCCGCGGGTTCGACGGTGCCGCGCCTCGTGAGCGCCTCGACGAGCGCGGTCGCGTCATCACGCACCCGCGCGGAAACATCCGGCAACGCAAGAATCGCGCGCATCCACGCAAGAGCGTAGGCCGCGCCTGAAGGACCGGCAGCCGAGACCAGGCGCGCCGCGTTGACCACGCCTTCCGCGAGCACATCCTTGTAGTTGCCCTTTTCCGCCGCGTCGAAGGCGAGCGCCAGTTGCTGCGCCGCCTCGCGGTAGCGCCCGAGCGTGACTTCCGCGTGCGCCATCATCACGCGCGCGTAGGGAATCGGCAGGGCGTGGCCGTCATGCTCGGCGATGCGCAGCGCCTCTTGCAGCGGCGCCCTCGCCTCCTCCGGGCGGCCGATGCGCGTGAGCGAGTCGCCCGTGGAAATGAGGTTGATCGACATCATCTTGCGGTCGCCCACGCGCGTGAACATGTCGAACGCCGACCGGTAGCGTTCCAGCGCGCGTGCATAGTCGCCCATGCGCTCGGCCACCACGCCCAGGTTGTGCAACGCGAGGCCCGTGGAGCGCGTCGAGCGCGAGCTCTCCCACAGGGCGAGCGCGCTCTCGTAGCCGGCCTGGGCGGCGCGATAGTCGCCGAGGTAGTTCTCGGCGAGCGCGAGGTTGTTGTGCATGCGCGCCATCATCGACGGCTTGTCGAGGCGCACGGCGATGTCGAGCGCCTTGCGCTGCAGCTCACGCGCCTCGGACGCCCTGCCGCTGCGCACCACGGTGATTCCCTCGACGGTGCACGCGATGGCGAGCAGGCGCAGGTCGCCGACGGTTAGCGCGATCGCCTGCGCGCGCTTCGCCTCCCGCTCCGCGTCCGCGAGCTTGCCCATGTGCGACAGCGTGAGCGCGCGTTCCATGACCGCGGTGCCGAGCTCCCGCGGCGCCTCCATGCCGGCGAGCGCGGCCACTGCTTCGTCGAGTGTCGCGAGGGAACGCGGCAGGTCGGCAGCGACCTGCTCGAAATGGCCGAGATAGGTGCGCGCACGCAGCTTGCTCACGGGGCGCGCGGCGCGATGCGCCGCCTCGACCCACTGCGCGGCCGCATTCGTGCCCTCGGCCGCCCAGGCATGGTGATCGAGGAACTCGAACCACGCGGTTCCCGCCGACTCGAGGGCGGCAAGGTCGCCTCCTTCGGCGCAGGACTGCCATGCGGCGCGGATGTTGGGCACTTCCTGCTCGATCGCGAGGAGCTCCTCCGATTCCTCCGCCGAATCGAGGCGCGCGAGCGAAGCCTGGAGCAGCGCCATGTAGTAGGTGTCGCGCTGCTTGCACACCTCGGCCTGGCGCGCGGCGCGCGCCTTGGGGGTGGCGCCCGGCTGGTCCCAGGCGAATTGCCGAACGACTTCGTGGAGGCGCCAGCGGGCGCTGCCGGCGCGCTGCAAGAGCGCCCTCTCGGTGAGGGCCGAGAGCGTGCGCAGGCCGGTCTGCGCCACCTGCTCGGCAGCCTCGCGCGAGAAAGTGCCGAGCAGCGCGCCCAGCGCGCAGAGGGCTTCGCGCTGCTCGGGCGGAAGCCGGTCCCACGAATAGGCGACGACCGCGCCCAGCGAATGGTGGCGCGCGGCGCGGTTCACGTGCCGGTTGCGCATCTGCGCGGCGCGCTCGCGCAGCGATGCGGCGATTTCCGCGCAGGAAACGGTGCGCACCCAGCTCGCCGCGAGCTCCAGCCCCAGTGGCAATCCCTCCACCGCTTCGCAGATCTGCACCACGTTGTGCAGCTCCTCCGCCGCCGAGAACCCCGTGTGCGCCTGGCGGGCGCGCTGCGCGAAGAACTGCACCGCGGGGTAGGCCTGCGCGTCGCCGCTGTCCACATCGCCCACGCGCGGATGCGCGAGCCCGTCGAGCTCGAAGAGCCATTCCTCTTGAAGGCGCAGCGGCTCGCGCGAGGTGGCGAGGATTTTCACGCGCGGCCCGGTGCCGCGCAGCAGTGTGGCGACCTGCGCGGCGAGGGACGCCGGATCGGCATCGTCGCCTCCGAGCAGGTGCTCGAGGTTGTCCAGCACCAGCAACGCGGCGCGATCGCGAAGATAGCTCGCGACCAGGTCGAGCGGCGATGCGGCGCCCGAAGGTTGCAGTCCGCACGCCCGCGCCAGCGTCTGCCCGAAGAGGCGCGCCGTGCGCAGCCCGTCGAGGGCGACCATGTGCACCCCGTCGGCGAATGCCGCCGCTTCCTTCTCGGATACGGCGACCGCGAGGCGCGTCTTGCCCACGCCCCCAAGGCCATGCAGCGTGAGCAGCCGGCACGCCGGATCGGCGAGAAGGCCGCGCAGCTGCGCAAGCTCGTCCGCACGGCCGAAGAACGACGTCGCGGCCGTTAGCCCGGTGGGCGCTTCGCGCGCCACCGGCTCGCCGCCGCGGCGCAAACGCCTTGCGAGCGTCGCCATCTCGTCGGAGGGAGGCGCGCCATGCGCCACCGCGCGTGCGCGCCGATAGACCTCGAAGTGCGCGAGCGCCTCATCTCCCTTGAGCCATGACATGAGCAGCCGGTGCATCTCCTCGGAGGCGGGATCGCGGCGCAGCCATGCGTCGGCGACTTCGCGCGCGCGCGCGGCTTCGCCCCGCGCGTGCAGGCGGCGGGCGAGCCGCAGGTGCGCGTCGTGCGCGAGCTGCCGCAGGCGGGTGCGTTCCGGAAGCAGCCAGTCCGAGAACTCCGGCGCGACCTCGCTCTCGGCGCCCTCGAATAGATCGCCCGCGTAGAGCGCGATCGCGAGTTCCTGGCTTTCCGGGTCGTCCCTCGCGCAGTGCGTGATGAACGCATCGACATCCAGGTCGATCGGCGCGCCTTTCGCCACGCCGATCGCGTCCCGCGTCACCTCGAGGCAGTCGAGGATCGGAGCGGGCAGCTTGGTGAGCGCAACCCGCAGGCTGCCCAAGGCATGGCGCGGACTGTCACCGCCCCAAATGAGACGCGCCAGATCGGTGCGTGCCTGCGGCGCGCGGCGCAGGAAGACATAGGCGGCGAGCCAAAGGGCCTTGCGTGAGGGGCAGGACAGCACGGCCCCCCGGGACTCGAAGGACGGGTGGCCGAGCAGGCGCACTCGCAAGGGGGGTGGCATTGGCGGATTCTGAACTCCCGACCCGCTTTCACCAAACGCTGCCTTGCGTAACGGGGGATTAACGGCGCTTTAACACTCGCCCCGCGGTGGCCGTTCTACCTTGGGACCGCTAGTCCCGCAGTTCAACCGAAAGGAGCATTGCCATGAAAGCCAAGTCACTCCTCGCCGCCAGCGCCCTCGCTCTCGCTGCCGTTGCCGCACCGGCGCAAGCGGGAGGCGACGTCGTCGTCGTCAACGAGACCGATACTGCCATCCACCCCTGGTTCCGCTACAACTGCTGGGGCTTCATCCTCGCCCCCACCTCCGACTGGATCTTCTTCGGTGGCATCGGCGCCCGTGGCCAGTTCGGGTGGGATTTCTCGGATCCGGCACTCACGGATCCGGCGTGCCCCAAGCCGAGGCTCGAGTTCACCTACACGATCGACCCGGATGTCGCGACTCCGCCGGCCAAGACCCATAACAAGGTCAAGATGAAGTTCAACACGCAGACGAACTTCTACATGCAACTCGGGGAGAACATCAAGTCGTTCCGCCTCGGCGACAACGAGGGTGACGACGACTGATCGCCTCGCATTACAACCACCAAGGAGCAGCGAAATGAAAACGCCCATGAAACTCGCACGATTGTCTCGTTCGATACCCCTCGCATCGCTGGCGGTAGTGGCGGCGCTTTCGGCGCTGCAAGCCGGTGCCGCGAACCGATGCGTCAACCCGGGCGGCACCGGCGGCTGCTTTGCGTCCATTGCGGCGGCCATCGCGGCTTCCGCGCCGGCCGGCGACTCGATCACCGTCGCCGCGGGCACGTACTTCGAGAGCAACATCCAGCTGAACCGGTCCGTCGACATCTCCGGCGCCGGCGTCGATGTCACCATCGTCGACGGCGGCAGTGGTCCGTTCCAGGTGTTCAAATACCCGGACTTTCCCCCCAGCGTCACGGCGACCCTGTCGAACCTCACCGTGCAGCACGGCTATCGCGGCCTGAACGTCGGTCGCTTCAACACCATCACGCTCGACCACATCCGCGTCACGGCAAACGGGCCGGGAAGCGGGGCCGGGATATTCAACAACGCGTCGTTTGTCCACCTGGATCACAGCACGGTCGACGGCAACATCGCGGCCGACGCGTTCTTCGGCTGCGACTGGAGCGGTGGATCGGGCGGCGGCATCGCGTCGCTTTGCGGCGGCGGCAGCTACCACATCTCGAACAGCACCATCACCGGCAACACCGCGGCCAATTGGGGCGGGGGGCTGATCCTCAATGACGGCACTCACGTCATCGAGAACTCGACGATCAGCGGCAACCACGCGAACTTCCCCGATGCCGGGATCGGCGGCGGCGCCATGTTCCTCGCCGGCGGTTTCCCGGACGTCACAGTCCGCTTCAGCACGATCGCGAACAACACCGCGGTTGGCGTGGGCGGAATCTGGGGCTATACCGTCGCAGACGCGCATGTGAAAGTCTTCGCGACAATCCTTCAGGGCAACACGGGTACGAACTGCCGCGTGGATCCGGGCGCGGCGGGCGAGCCGATCACGAGCCTCGGTTACAACGTCGTGAGCGACGCATCGTGCCCCTTCATGCAGGCGACCGACCTCAACTCCACCAGCGCGATGCTGGGCCCGCTGCAGGATACGGGCGGAGCCACCCAGACCCACCCGCTGGCGGGCTCGAGCCCTGCGATCGACCGCATTGCCGCGGCCGACTGCTCGGTGACCGAGGACCAGAACGGCGTGAGCCGTCCGCAGGGTCCCGCCTGCGACGTCGGTTCCTACGAGTACGTCGATACCACCGCGCCAACGCTGGCCGCGCACGCCGACGTGTTCGCGCTGGCCACCAGCCCTGCGGGCGCGATTGTCACGTACGCGTTGCCCGGTGCGACCGACGATGTCGCGGTGGCTTCGGTGTCGTGCCTGCCGGCCTCAGGGTCGCTATTCCCGATCGGCAACTCGACCGTGACTTGCACCGCCACCGATACGCACGGAAACGTCGCCACCAGCTCGTTCGTGGTCCATGTGGCCGGCGCTAGCGAGCAGCTGGAGTCGCTGCTGGCCGCGGTGGCGAACGTGGGTCCGGGCAACAGCCTCGCCTCCAAGGTCGAGTCCGCGCTGGCCTCTATTGCGAGCGGCAATCTCGGGGCGGCGTGCAACAAGCTGGATGCCCTCCTCAACGAGGTTCGGGCCCAGACCGGCAAGAAGATCACACCGGCGATGGCCGCGCAGATCACCGCGTCGGTGAACCAGATCCGCGCCGTGATCGGTTGTTGACGCAACCCCCGCCAGAGGGGGTTGAAGGAGCGAGCCGGCCGCCTTCGGGCGGCCGGCTCGCTGTCGGCCGCGCCTTGACGCTGTCCCGGGAGGGGAGTAGGATCAAAAAACACAAAGGAAACAAGCACTAACCAGATGCAGCTCAGGGAGAAGGTCAACACGCTGGCGCTCGTCCTGGCCTTGGCTTCGGCCGGCGCGATGGGCAACGAGCCCTTGCCTGCGCTCCTCCCGAACCCCGTCCTGCCGTCCGCCTTCGAGGACCTGGACGACGTCCCCCTTCCCGACAAGGACCTCTGGCAGCGCATTCGGGTGGGCTTCGCGCTCGAGCCGCTCGAATCCGCGCTCGTGGCCGAGCAGGAGGCGTGGTACTCGAGCCGCCCCGAATACATCAAGCGCTTCGTGGATCGCGGCAGCCTCTATCTGCACTACATCGTCGAGCAGGTCGAGCGGCGCAAGATGCCGACGGAGATCGCGCTGCTGCCGGTCGTCGAGAGCGCCTTCAATCCCAAGGCCTACTCGCGCGCGAAGGCTTCCGGGATCTGGCAGTTCATCCCGTCGACGGGCAAGAACTATGGCCTCGCGCAGGATTGGTGGAAGGACAACCGCCGCGACATCGTCGCCGCGACCGATGCGGCGCTCAATTACCTCGAGCGGCTGCATGGCATGTTCGGCAGCTGGGAGCTGGCGCTCGCCGCGTACAACTGCGGCGAAGGGTGTGTGGCGCGCGCGATCGCCTACAACCAGAAGCGCGGCCTGCCCACGGATTTCCTGAACCTCAAGCTCCCGCCCGAGACGCGCAATTACGTGCCGAAGCTGCTCGCGGTGAAGAACATCGTGCTCTCGCCGCCCAGCTATGGCATCGAGTTGGACAGCGTGCCCGACGAGCCCTACTTCACCGAGGTGCAGGGGCCGAAAAAAATC